>CAYFSB010000015.1:11518-13882 GCA_964345655.1 uncultured Oscillospiraceae bacterium | reverse complement strand
CCTGTATGTGCCGGTAGTCACAGACCCGAAAAAGGCGGCCGGGGCGCTGCAGTGGTCCGTGGTGGAGATGCTGAAGCGTTACAGGCTCTTTTCTGATGCCGGAGTGCGGGATCTGGAGAGCTATAACCGCCACAGCGCCGCCGCCGGGGAACAGACTCTGCCGCAGGTTGTCATTGTCATAGATGAGCTGGCGGATCTGATGCTGGTGGCCTCTAAAGAGGTGGAAGAGAGCATCTGCCGCGTGGCCCAGATGGGCAGAGCCGCGGGAATGCACCTTATCATAGCCACTCAGCGGCCCTCCGCGGATGTTATTACCGGCCTTATGAAGGCCAATATACCCTCAAGAATAGCTTTTGCGGTGTCCTCCGCTATGGAGAGCCGGATAATTCTGGATCAGGTCGGAGCGGAAAAGCTGGTAGGTATGGGCGACATGCTGTTTTCTCCTTTGGGCTGCGGCAAGCCCACCAGGATCCAGGGCGCTTTTGTCACCGACGAGGAGAGGGAAGATGTTATCCAGTTTATAAAAGAGGGTGCCGGAGAGACTCAGCAGAACAATGAGATCGAGGAGTATATGAACAAGGCCGCAGAGGACAAAGGCACTGCGGACAGCGGAAAGAGCAACAGAGACGAGGAGAACAGTGTCGGCTTTGATGAGATGCTGCCACAGTCGGTGGAGGTCATTCTCGAAATAGGCTCCTGCTCCGTGTCAATGCTCCAGCGCAGGGTGAAGCTGGGCTATTCCCGCGCCGCCAGAATTGTCGACCAGATGGAAGAACTGGGCATTGTTGGCCCCTATGAGGGCGCAAAGCCACGGCAGGTGCTGCTGGACCGGGCTGGCTGGCATGATATGCAGGTAAAGCTGGGCCTTTTAAGTGATGACGACATGTCTTTCGCTGCCGGTATGAGCGAAGAGGCTGATGACGGATACGATACAGAAGGATGAGAAGGGCGTTATTACGCCCTTTCTCGGTATAAATAATGGATTATTTCAAGCCGGAAATGCAGCTTCAGGATGTAAACAGAATAAGCATGCTGGGTCTTGCGCATATAGGAGACGGGGTCTATGAGCTGATGACCCGCACCATGCTCTGTGAGCTGGGCCACGCAAACGTAAAAGAGCTCCATAAGCTGACGGTATCATATGTAAATGCCCCGGCACAGGCTCTGGCTGCGGAAAAAATTGCGCCGCTGCTCAGCGAGGATGAACGGGCAGTGTATAAGCGCGGGCGCAATACCCGCGTGAATTCAGTGCCGCAAAACGCGAATCTGGGCCAATATCACGCGGCCACAGGCCTTGAGGCGCTGTTTGGCTGGCTGTACTTACAGGGCAGGGTAGAGAGAATAAATGTGCTATTTGCCGCCATAATGGGCGAGCAGACGGAGAAATAAAAATGCCGCTTGACGCAATAACGATATCTGCACTGACAGCCGAGCTGAAAACCCGGCTTGAGGGCGGAAGAATAGACAAGGTACAGCAGCCCGAAAGGGATATGCTCTTGTTCTCCCTGCGCACACAGGGGGAAAACCTGCGCCTGCTCATTGCGGCCGGCACGGGGAACGCGAGAGTTCATATAACCGCCAGCGCCTTTGAAAACCCCACAGAGCCGCCGATGTTTTGCATGCTGCTGAGAAAGCACCTTATCGGTGCGCGGATTGTATCCATCACTCAGCCCCAGATGGAGCGAATGCTTATAATTGAGCTGGACTTCAGAGATGAGCTGGGTGTGCCGGCGCGCAAGCAGCTGGTTGTAGAGATGATAGGGCGCAGCTCAAATGTGATCTTAGTGGGCCAGGACGGGCGCATAATAGATTGCCTCCGCCGTGTGGATTACGCCGGGGACGCTCTGCGCCGCCTGCTGCCGGGCATGATATACCGTCTCCCGCCAAGACAGGACAAGGAAGATCTCCAGGATTGCTCCGTTGAAAGAATACGAGAGCTTGCAGATTCAGCCGATCGGGAGCAGCCGCTGGACAAGTGGCTGTTGGGAAGCTTTGCGGGCTTGTCGCCCCTCATATGCCGGGAGCTGGCATATCGCTGCGGTGGTGATTACGGCACCGTTCCTGAGCAGCTGGCGGCGCTGGGAGAGTCTGTGGCAGCCGGTGATTTCACACCGATCATGCTGCTGCAGGACGGAAAAGGGCTGGATTTCAGCTTTATGCCCATAAAGCAGTATGGCGCAGCGATGCAGAGTGAGGTGTTCAGCAGCTTTTCCGAGATGCTCGACGCCTACTATTCCCGCCGGGACAGGGCGGAACAGCAGCGGCGGCGGAGCCATGAGCTGACGCGCAGTATCAGGACCGCCAGAGACAGGCTGGCCCGCAAGCTGGCCGGGCAGCAGCAGGAGCTTGCCCGCACGGAGAGCA
>CAYFSB010000015.1:5221-11508 GCA_964345655.1 uncultured Oscillospiraceae bacterium | reverse complement strand
GTGCGGAAGCGGGCGGAGCTTGTAACTGCAAACATATACCGCATGAAAAAGGGAGACAGGGTATTGACCTGTCAGGACTATTATGAGCCTGATTGCCCGGAGATAAGCATTGAGCTTGACCCGCTGAAGACACCGCAGCAAAACGCCGCGGCGCTGTATAAGGAATACAACAAGCTGAAGGGCGCAAAGAAACACCTTACAATTCTTGTGGCAGAGGCGGAACGGCAGCTGGACTATCTGAACAGCGTGCTTGAAGAACTGGAGAGGGCAGAGACTGAAAAGGATGTCTCGGATATCCGCAGGGAGCTAATCGAGACGGGGTATATCAAAAAACCCAAAGGCGCCAGACCGGAGCGCGGCAGAGTCCAGGCACCGCTGTGCTTTTTGAGTGACGATGGCCTTGAGATACTGGTTGGCCGGAGCAATGTTCAAAATGATGAGCTTACCGGGAAAACAGCACGCCGCACAGACTACTGGCTGCACACCCAAAAGGTACACGGAAGCCATGTTATCCTTCGCTGCGACGGGCTGGAACCGCCAATGCGCAGCATTGAACAGGCGGCGGAGGTGGCCGCTTTCTATTCCCAGGCCAGAGCCGGCGGCAAGGTGCCGGTGGACTACACAATGGTGAAATATGTGCGTAAGCCCTCAGGCGCACTGCCGGGTAAAGTGATATATACCGACTACAGCACGCTGATTGTACAGGGCGATGAGGAACTTGTGGGGCGGCTTAAGAAAAAATGAAAGGAACCGGTGAATACAGCGCTTGAAACTTTATAAAAAAACCTTTAAAATGATCCTCCTGCTGCTGGTACTGCTGGTGCTGTTTGCGTGGCTGGTGAGTAATCTTGGCGCGGTGGGCGGGCTGCTCGGAAAGATCCTTGGCATTTTATCGCCGTTCTTTCTTGGGCTGTGCATTGCGTTTGTGATGAATATCATATTGATGCCGCTGGAAAAGCTGTGGATGAAGCTTGCGCCAAAAAAGCGTGGAGCAGCAGTATTTGAAAAGCTTAAGAGACCGATATGTATCGTTTTGAGCCTCATAATAGTATTCGGTCTTATTTTTGCGATATTTTTCATAGTAGTCCCGGAATTTACAAGAACTCTGCTGTCTTTTGTGGACAAGATACCAGATTACGCCGCCAAAATTGAGACCTGGTGGGCTGGACTTTCGGCTGAACTTGCCCAGTTTGCTGTGGCGCTGCCGGAGCTTAAGCTGAAACCGGAGGAGGCGGTGGCGAAAATTACCGGGCTTATCACCAGCGGCGAAGGCAAAGTGTTTTTGAATTCCACCATTGGTTTTACGACCTCCATTATATCCGGAGTGGTGGACTTTTTCGTGGCAATTGTGTTTTCAATATACATCCTTGCGCAGAAGGAAAATTTCGGCGCCGGGGCAAAGCGGATTCTCGCCGCCTTATTTTCGCCTGAGCGCGTAAACTCGATCCTCAGTTTTGTCTCTCTGGTAAACAGAACTTTTACAAATTTTGTGACAGGGCAGCTTACAGAGGCGGTGATAATCGGTTCGCTGTGCTTTATAGGCATGCTTATTCTGAAAATGCCTTATGCCCCGGTGATATCTGTTTTGGTGGGATTTACGGCATTGATCCCGGTGTTTGGCGCCTTTATTGGTACGGCGGTGGGCGCATTCCTGATACTGCTGGATTCCCCCATGCAGGCATTCTGGTTTGTAGTTTTCATTCTTGTCCTGCAGCAGCTTGAAAATAATCTTATTTACCCCAGAGTGGTTGGCAAATCCGTGGGTCTTCCGGCCATCTATGTGCTGATGGCTGTCACTATAGGTGGCAGCACAGCCGGAATTTTGGGAATGCTTGTAAGCGTCCCCACGTTTTCCGTGCTATATACAGTGCTGACAAAAGCGGTGGACAAGCGCCTTTTGGAAAAGGGCCTTACGGAGATAAAATAGAAATAACATAAAAAAGATGTCATTCTGAGGCGCTTGGGCTGAGGAATCTTTCGCTGCCGGAGTTTTTCCGGAGAAAGAGCCTTCGCCTGCGCTCAGGCTGACATCTTTTTGCTGTTTTTTGAATTTATGAAAAGTGCCTGCGCTTACCGTCTTGAGGGGCTACATAGCCAAACTCAATCTCCGGGCGGATCTCCTGCAGGCGCAGGTGGATTTTGTCCACATCCGGCTCCTCATTAAAGATCAGGTTTGCAAACTCCTTACCGTCGTGGACCAGAATGAGCCGGTAGTAGAAATAGGCGGGGCTGTCGTCCGGCTGACACTCGCTTATGCGGGTAAAGGCCCGGTCGATATATTCGTAAGGGACGTAATATTTAACGCCCAGATCCCTGTAATACATACATAGCCTGCCAAGCCTCACACGGCCTATCTCCTCGGCGGCATTGTAATCCTGAATATGTGCCTCGTCGCTTATGCGTTTTTTGTCAACGCCCTTGAATTTCAGGCGGCCGAATCCGAACATCCCTTATCACTCTCTTTCTTTTTAATAAGATTGAGCTCGTACCATTTTTTGGGGAACTTCTTTGCGATAATAACAGCCAGAATTCCGGCCACAGTACCGACAATAATGCCGCCCAGCACATCGGAAGGGAAGTGTACCACAAGGTAAATCCTGGATATGCCCATCAAAAATGCAAAGACAAGCGCGCTCCAGCTTATGCGTTTTCTGCCAAGCATGAACAGGGGCACCATGGCGGCAAAAGCAGATGTCGTGTGTCCTGAGGGGAAGCTATTATCGCTCTCCACATGCTGGCCCATCATCAGCCAAAGCTCATGGTATATGCTGCTCTCATCGGCATAGGGCCTGGGTCTTGCAATGATAACTTTCAGAAACAGGTTTGTGAACAGGGCGCCTATGGCAAGGCCCAACAGCATTGCTGTGCCAAAACGGCGGGTCTTTTTGAAAAACATCAGGAAAATGGACAGAATAATAAGGAAAATGCCCTCTTTCCCAAGCAGGGATACAAGCTCCATAATTGGAGTGAAGAAATCTCCGGCTATTTCATATAGTTTGTGAACTGCTAATGTGACGCTCTGGTCAAAACCGGCAAAAACCGTGTTAAGCCACAGCGCTGCGGCGGTCATCTGCATACTGTGCTTCCTTTCTCGGTTTGATTATATCTAATATTAACATAGAAATGCACACAAAGTCTACCTGATTTTGAATAAATGCCCGAAACAGGCGCAAAATACCAGTAAGTTCATTTTGGAGGTATAGATATGAAGCGTATTCTTATATCAATAATGGCTCTAACACTGGTTTTTTTCATGTTTGCAGGGCTTGCTGAGCCTGTGTTCGCAGAGGGTGCTGCCCCGGTTGCGGAAAACCTTGAGCTGAAGACCTTTCGCAATGTCTCTGTAGGCGGCTGCCTTTCGGCTTATGACCCGGACGGGGGCGCGGTCACATTTGAGATAAGCACCGAGCCTGTAAAAGGCAGCATTAAGCTGGACGAAGACGGAAGCTTCGTGTATACTCCGCGGGAGAACAAGCGCGGCAGGGACTATTTCGGCTATAAGGCCATTGACAACGATGGCAACTGCTCCCAGGAGGCAACCGTCATCATTAAAATTGAAAAGCAGAAAAAGGATGTCATGTACTCCGACATGACAGGCAGAGCCGATGAATATGCCGCGGTCATTCTCAGCGAAAATGACATCTTCACCGGTGAACAGATCGGCGGGGAGTACTGCTTCTTCCCGGACAGGACAGTCACAAGAGGAGAGTTTCTCAGTATGTGTATGCTCCTGTCAGATGAGCCGGTGTTTTCCGGCGTGGTCTCAACAGGCTATACTGATGACGCCAGCATACCGGCATGGATGAAAGGCTATGTGGCCACCGCCGCCATGTGCGGGATAGACAAGGGCTACACTGCCGAGGCAGGCAGAGTATTCGATGCCGCTGCACCAATAAGCGTTATGGAGGCTGCCTCCATGCTGGATAAGGCACTGAATATAACGCAGGTCTCATATATTCCCCTCAGCGCGGAACTTGATGCGGACGCTGCACAGGCCTGCGCAAATCTCAGCGCCTGCGGGGTGATGACCGAGGGAGATACAGCGGATATGCTCAGCCGGGCTCAGGTCGCCAAAATGCTCGCCTCTGCCATCGGAATTTTGGACAGACGCTGAAAATAAATGCCGCTGAAAAAATAGGCAGCACAAGATAAAATGTCATTCTGAACTCAGGCCGAAGGAGCTTGCCCAGCCGGATCTTTTCCGGAGGCAGAAGCTTCACCCGTGCTCAGAATGACATCTTTTTTGCTGCGTTTAAACTGTTTTGCTATATCAGCCCCTTTAGATATTTGAAAACAAATTTCTTTATGGGCTTAAGCTCCTTGTATGTCTGCTCTGCCATGTTATTTAGCAGGTCAAGACAGACTGACAGCTCCTGGGGGCTTATCTGGTGGAGGCTGAAGCTCGCCTTTTCAGCGCAGTTGCTTATCTCCACAGGGATATCCGGGCCATAGGCGGATATTCGCCTTGCCTGCCGCCATATTGCCACGGCACATTTACTCCCGTCGCTTTGGCTCAGACTGCGTATGGAAAGCCTGCGCAAAAGGGAATATCTCAGCGGAAGCGCTGCCGCTGCAAGAATAATGACAAGGGCAAGAATAACGGTATGCCAGGGAAAACTCTTCTTTTCTGCGCTGCTCTGCCCGCTGCCCTGCTCCGGAGAGCCTATCACGCCCACAGGCAGTGTGCTGTTCTCCGCTGAAGGCTGTGGGCTATCTGCCTCAGCCGCAGAGAGCTCTCCGTCGGCATTCTGACTCACCGGAGAAGGCTCCGGCTGAAAGGCGGCTTCGTCTCCGGCATTTGAAACACCGCTGCTGCCTGTGACCTCCACCGGTATCCAGCCCAGTGCATCTACATAGACCTCCACCCAGGCGTGGGCATTTTCACCTCTGACATCAGTAAACTGGCGCTCCTCTGCTTTGTAGAGAAAGCCCTCAGTAACTCTGGCCGGAATTCCCAGGGCTCTGTACATCACCGCGGCGGCAGTGGCAAAATGCACACAGTAGCCCCGGTGAGCTTCAGTAAAAAAGTATACGGCGTAGTCGGATGAGGGATATGGCTGGGTGTCCAGATCATATGTCCCGGCGCGCTGCACATAGTCTGCCACCTGCTGTATAAGATCGGGCGAATCGGCACTGAGCCCCGCGCTGCCGATTATATCCAGCATGGCACTTCGGGTGGAATCCGGCAGGCGCGTGTAATAGTCATGGGCAAAACTGCGGTATTCCAGATCGGCGCCCGCCATGTCGGTAGGCATGGAAAGCTCGGCGACATTTCCGGCGGGATATGAATATTCCAGCTCATAGCTGGCCTGTGAGTCTGAAAAAACACAGTTGTCAGAGCTGAATGAGAGGGAAGAATAGTAGGGCAGGTATAAAAAGTCCGACCCGGCCACAAAGCGTATCTGCATCTGGTGCCGGAGACTCTGGGGATCGGCCGAGACTGCGGCGGCTGTATAGCCAAGAGAGGACAGGGCTGGGCTTTCCGCGGCCAGCCAGCCTGTACCCGTATAGTCGCCGTATGAACGGCTGCGCAGATATATATTTCCGCCCACATCTGTTCTCGCCCGGAGCACAAGCGTGTCCACGGCAGAGTAGTCATAGCTTTGGGTAAGCTCCATGTTTTCGCCGCCTGAGGTCCAGACGGCAGTGTAGTTGCTGTCAGCTTCGCCGCTGCCCGCTGCCGGGTCGCCGCGGTCGTCAGTGATATAGACCAGCTCCGCTGTCTTTCCGCTCATCCATCGGCTTATGGCACTGCCGATCTTGTCAAAGCGCTGGCTTATGGAGACGTCTGTATCGCTGTACTCATACTCTGAGGGTTTAAAGAAAAACAATATGCTACACAGAAACAACGCTATGGGTATGGCGGTGACAAAAACGGTTTTCCAGCTGCCGCTGTCAGGCTCATAATCGCCGCCGCTCAAGATCACAAGCAGCCAGAAGAGCATAAGGCACAGAATAACGGCAATTTCCGGATTGCCGTTTACCGCGATGCAGCCGGCAAATACCGGAACAGAACCCAAAAACGACATAGCGATCCGACCGCTTTTGGAGCTCAGCGCCACGGACATATATGAGATGAAAAAGAAAGCCAGCAGCAACAGCACAAAGCTGTGGTCCGGCGCGGAATTTGTATATGCGTATTGGTTGCCCACGGCATAAAAATGTTCATAATACGCGCCGGTGAGTTTGTCCATAAGGTCGGACAGCTCCGCCACAAGATTTAAAGAGAATCTGCGATGGGCCGCGTACAGCAGCAGCGCAGACACAGGCAGGCCTATAAATACCCC
>CAYFSB010000015.1:1678-5141 GCA_964345655.1 uncultured Oscillospiraceae bacterium | reverse complement strand
TACGGTGCAGGTGTTTGTTCACTGTGTACGCACCTCCCCGTCGGATATGATGAAGACACATCGGGCGTCTGAGGGGTCATAAAGACATGGCTCCGACATGGGGGACGACAGAAGCCCGCACAGTGCCTGGTCGGTTTCAGCCTCATTGCCTATGCTGTATTGCTTGTCGGCAACTATGATATGCGGTATCTCCCTTGTGCAGAGTTCACCTGAAAGCCAGCGCAAAACCTCAAGCCCTCTGTCTCTGGCACCTGCGCGGGCCAAAACAAGATACACCCTGTTGTTTACGTTTTCCAGCGGCTCGCGGACAATCACGTGGTCTGTCTTTGAGCTGAGTTTCCAGTGTATGCTTTTTACAGTGTCGCCCTGCCGGTATTCCCGCAGGTCGTGCTCTTCGGAAAAACCTCCGCCGTATTTCGGCTTTAAGCAGACGGCGGAATTCATGGCGGCGTCGATATTTACCGGGCTGTCGCTTTTCACTGGGTTTGGCAGAACAGTACACAGAGCTTTTGCGGTACTCCTGCGCCGAATAACAAAGAGGCCCAGCAGATCGCGGCATTCAAAGCCGGTGACACGGCACTGGATCTGCCCGCACACAGCGGTATGCAGCGGCACATAAGATACGCAGGAGCCTACACTCACATACATGTGGCGGCTTTTCCAACGCTCCCCGGTATAGAGGTTTTCAAATTCAAAAGCTACACGCACATGACTCAGCGGCAGCAGATGCCGGGTGTCGAAATTGAGGCAGAGATTACAGAGGCTGTTCTTTGCGCAGATTTCCGGCATATTCAGGGAGAGACGCATACCCAGCATGGAGGGTAGAGACAGCAGCAGTATAAGCGGGGGCGCAGCAATCACAACGGCCAGCAAATAGGGTCCAAACCAGCCTATATAGCTCAGCCGAAAAAGGAGGGCGCAGGCCGCCAGAAAAATATAGAGAATAAAACCCGCAGCAGGTAAAATCATTTTATCTGTGGCTCCTTCACAGATGAATAGAGCTCCGCCAAAATCGCGCCCTTTGTACTGTTATCACCGCAGTCCTGACTCCACAAAAGCCTGTGCTCCACGCAGTCACGGAAAATAAAGCGTATATCGCGGGGCAGCACGTAGTCCCGGCCCTGAATCCAGGCGGTGGCCTTGGCAAGAGCCGTGAGCGCCAGAGAGGCTCTTGGGCTTGCGCCCTGAATGATCCGCCTGTCGTCACGGGTGCGGGCGCAAAGACTCACGATATAGTCTATAAGCTCGTCTTTTATATAGACTTTTTCCACCTGGCGGCGTATCTCTATCAGCTCATCGCGGGTGACGACCTGCTCCACCGTGTCCATGGTGACGCCGCTTTGCTTCCGGCGTATCATCTCCATCTCATCCTCATGAGCGGGATATCCTATTGAAAGACGCAGCATGAAGCGGTCCATCTGGGAGTCAGGCAGCATCTGCGTGCCTTTCGCGCCGGTGGGATTTTGCGTGGCAATGACCACAAAAGGCTGCGGCACTGGATAGGTGTTGCCGTCCACTGTGACCTCGCCTTCCTCCATGGCCTGAAGCAGAGCTGACTGTGTGCGGCTGGTGGCACGGTTCAGCTCGTCCGCCAGGAAGAGATTGCAGAGTACGGCGCCTCGCTGGTAATTCATGGCCCCGGTATTCTTGTCATATATGGAGTATCCGGTAATATCCGAGGGGAGCACGTCCGGTGTAAACTGGACGCGGTTATACTCAAGCCCCAGTGCCTTGGACATGGCCACAGCCATTGTTGTCTTACCTACACCGGGGATATCCTCCATGAGTATATGCCCCCCGGCAAGTATGGCCAGCAGCACCTTTATCATAGTCTCGTCCTTACCGACGATAACCTTGCTCACCTCACGGACAATAAGCTTTGCTTTTCCAATTGATGTTATTGTGTTCATACCGGTGTCTCCAAAAATGTTACTATTTTGTAATATTATAACATATTTTCCGCCTTTATTCAAGCAGATTAAGAGGATTTAAGGAATAAGGGCAATAAGTAAAAAAAACCGGCCCGGCATTTTTTGCCGGGTCGGTGAGATTGAAAAACTGCTGTGGGACAATACATGTTTAAGACTCAGGCAGTGCCGCCGGAGGGGGAAGTACCGCCGCTGGGCATTGTGCCGCCGGAGGGTGGGGTACCGCCGCTGGGCATTGTACCGCCGGAGGGGGCTGTACCACCCATGCCGCCCTGACCACGGTCACCGCCCATACCGTTCATACCGCCCATACCGCCGGAGCCATAGACAAGGCTGTCCATGCTTATCTGGGTTGAGAAACTGCCGACAGTGAGCGTGTAGGTGGAGCCTTGAGTGATGCCGGGGCAGCTTATAACCACAGACTCAAAGGCCTTGTCAGGCGCCCAGGACAGGAGAATGTTCCCGCTGCTGTCTGTGAATCCACGCTTACCAGCATTGCGCCCTGTGTGGAGGATGAGCCAAAGTTCTGCGCCATCTGGGAGGAGCCTGCGGCAACAAATATGCCGCCTGAGACAGTGCCGTCACTGCCGTAATCGAGAGCGCCGTTTGCCCCGTCAACAGGCCCGGATACATAGGTCTCACCGCCGGATACGTTGAGGCTGCCGTTGGAGTCTATGCCGTCACCGGAGGCGTTAACGAACAGCTTACCGCCGCTTATGCTTATATAACAGCTCGAATCGGAGGCAAAAGCGTCGTTGCCCTGGAAGCCGCCAAAACCGCTCTGGTCACTGCCTCCCGCCGCGTTCAGCCCGTCATCACTGGCCGTAAGCGCAATATCACCGCCGCTTATCTCTATTGCCTGACCCTCGATGACCTCATAGCTTTTTGCTATAACTATCCTGCCGCCAGAGCTCCCCACTAAGGCGTCGGCGTGTATACCATCGTCACCGGAGGAAACAGATAAGCTGCCGCCGGTTATTGAGATGTCTGCGTTGGAGTGCAGTGCATCATCCGCAGAGTCAATTGTAAAGTCTCCGCTGTTTATAACCAGATTTCCGGCGGACTTTATGCCCTTTGTACTGCTGTCGTCGTCAGCCGCTGTTGTGCTGCCGGTTTGGGGTTACCGCCGCCCCAGCCGCCGTTTGCTAATGTGCTGACGGACGCGCTGCCGCTGCCAGATACAATATTGAAGCTGCCGTCGTCTATCTGCGTATAGCCTGAGGCGCTCAGTCCGTCCCCGCCTGCGTCTATCACCAGGCTGCCGCCGGTTATATATATGAAGCCGAGACTGCTGTCGTCGGTGTTCTCCGCCTGTATTCCGTCCTTACCGGCGCTTATCTCAAAGCTGCCTCCGGCGATACGGACGCTGTCCTTGCCGCTCAGACCATGGCTGGAAGCATTTACAATATACGTGCCGCTGGTAAAGACGAGGTCATCCTTGGAGACTATGCCATGGCCCGCCGGGGATTCTATGGTCAGAGTTCCCTCACCGTTAAAGCTCAGGTCGTCTTTGGAAAAGACTGCGGCGTCAATGC
>CAYFSB010000015.1:0-1663 GCA_964345655.1 uncultured Oscillospiraceae bacterium | reverse complement strand
GGCCGCAGAGCTTGCGCTGCTTATATCCACGCCGTCCAGCACCAGCTGGATTTTATCCGTGTCTTCTGCGTTTATAATTATCATGCCGTCTGAAAGTTTACCTGAGAGGATATAGCAGCCCTCGTCGCTTATGGTGACTGTGCCGCCGGATATCTGCACTGCGTCAGACTGGCAGGAGGCGGTGTCGCCCTGAAGCTCAATGAGGCTGCTTTCGCTCTCATCATAGCCCACCTCATAGTCCCGATTGCTGAACATGTCGGAGCTGTCGGCGGCTGTCCCGGCAGAATTGGAGAGATTGGAGGGGCTCACAGTTTCCGCTGTGGCAGCTGTCTCTTCCGGCGCGGCCGCGGTCTGTCCGCAGCCGGTGAGAAGGAATACGGCTATGAGCAGCAGAGAAAAATTGTCCGAATTTTCATAAAATATCTGACCTCCTTTTAAAGCTCAGATGTGCCTGTCTCCTGTTTGGAGACTGATATCTCAAGATTACCGTTGCGGCAGCGGAGCTTGTCAATAAACTCTTTTTCCGCCTGGGCGCTGCGCAGGCATATATTATATGTCAGGCGAAAGAGGCTGCCCATGTTGGTGGTCTTCACCTGTACCATTTCCCAAGAGCTTGCATACCTGGGAAATATGTTCTCGAAAACTCCGGTGTAGTCCAGATCCTCCGGGATGGTGATATGCAGGGTCTTGTACAGGGCCGCTTTTTTTGAGGTTCCAAAATCCAAGCCGGTGTACAGCATACATATTCCGCCGAGAATTACTGTGAACAACAGTGCGTAGGCCAGATAGCCCATTCCTGCGATGAGGCCTGCACCCATTGCCAGAAACAGCGCGGCGATCTCCCTGGCCGTACCTGGGACTGAGCGGAAACGAACCAGACTGAATGCCCCCGCCACCGCAACACCTGCGCCCATATTGCCGTTTACCATCATTATAACCACACATACCACCGCCGGCAACAACGCAAGAGTTACAATAAAGCTTTTTGTGCTGCGCGTGCGGAAGGAATAGGCAAAGGCCAGCAGCAGGCCGATAATAAGCGAGCATAGAATGCACAGCAGGAAATCCGACAGGGATATTACGCTGGCGCTGTCAGTGTCGAACAGCCCGCGAAACATGGAATCAAGCATAGAGACGTCCTCCTTCATAACTGGGGAGAATTATTGACTGATAGGCATTGCCGTATTTGGAAAAGGATGTTTTATATATTTTCTTCTCTGTCAAAAAACGGGACATCCATAGGGGGATACCGCAGGAGGTCTTAAGCTCCATGAGCGTCTGTCCGTTTTCCAGCAGGGGAGCGCCCCATGTGTCTGAGCATAAGGACAGGTTTTTGACCTGTCCGTTATATATTTAAAGGGGATAACAGCACGAAAAATCAAATGAGGACATTATTGAAGAAGGGCATAGCAAGTGCCATGTGCGTGCTGATGCTCAGCGCCTGCGGCGCAGTGATCCGAAAAAATTACAAGTGCTGTAATGGACAGGTACTGGATCGTGTCTGTTACAGTCAAAAAAGGAGGCTCAGAGTTAGTAGGGAGATTTTTTTAATCTGTCATCATCAAACAGTTTGTCCTTAGGGATAGACTGCACCCGCTCACTTGAGCTTCTTAAACTGTACCCTGTAGAATGGACACCTGCAGTTTAGGGATACCCAGTCTAA
>CAYFSB010000014.1:0-14483 GCA_964345655.1 uncultured Oscillospiraceae bacterium | reverse complement strand
TACAGATACCTGAAATTGGCCTGCATATATTCATCCTCCGCGCCCCCTGTCATTTTCAGACCGGGAACGCTCAGATGAAAGCCTGTGATGTCGCTGTCAAGGCTCAGCTCCAGACCGTAATATGCGCATATGGCGTCGGGTGCCAGATATACCGTGCCGTCCAGCACATAGCCCCGGTCTGTCAGCAGCCCGTCAAAATATACCTTTACATCCTGATACCCGGTATCACGGTGGGCAGGAGAGGGGCTGGGCAGAGAGAATGAGGCCTCAATTGGCGCCTCTATGGGTACGGCGCTGTCGTTATCGGCGCAGGCGCTCATCACAAAGCATAGACTCAGCCCCGCCAGCAGCAGAAGGGCGCGCATCCTGCCGTGCAAAGTCATAGTCACTCCCCGTCCCGGCACATTTTCAGCGCCTTAGCCAGCTGGTCCGGGCAGGAGGTGGCCTTAAAGCCACAGCGAATGCCCTCCAGGCGGCTGATGGCCTCATCCACATCCATGCCCTGAACCAGCCGGGAGATGCCCTGCAAATTTCCGCTGCATCCGCCCATTACCTCAAGACTTTTTATCTTTCCGTCTTCAACATCTATCTCCATAAGCTGGGAGCATACTCCCTTGGGCCTGTATGACATTTTCATAAGCTGCTCCTTCCATGCCCCTGCACGGGGCAAAAACGATATAAAAAATATACCACAGCCGGCCCTGCTTTGCAAGGCGTGGACAGGGTACAGGCATAAATATGGGTCGGGCGCATAATTATAGTGTGTAGTACCATAATCGTCTGACAAGGGGTGAACAAATGCGCAGATCCAGAAAACTCGCTCTGCTTGGGCTCACGCTGCTGGGCGTGTATCTGCTGTCGGCTGCGGGAATATATGGCCGCGTAAGAGAGACGATGGATGCGCGCATAGAGGCCGGGCGCATGAAAAATGTCACGGTCAGCTCTGACAGCATGGAAGCGGTGTCGGAGGAAACGACCCAGCCACCTGAGACTGCCGCGCCCCAGGTGAGCGAGCAGCCCGAAACAAGCGCCTCCCCGGAGCCGGATTCCCAGGCGGGCCCTCTATCCACCGTCATGGACAGCGTGAGCGGCCAGGAGATTCTTGAGACCACCATACAGGGCGGCCTGTCAATAAAAAACGAGACCAGCGATATAGTGGACGCCTCGGCCCTTTTACAGGCGGGGCCGCAGCTGAGCCTGCCCAGAGATCAACCCCAGATACTCATCATCCACACCCACGGCAGTGAGGCCTACACTCAGGCGGGGCTTGACCACTATGAGGCAAACGACAGCAACCGCACCGAGGATACGGAGTATAACATTGTGCGGGTAGGGGATGAGCTGACCACGCTCTTTGAAAACGCGGGCCTGAACGTGATACACGACCGGGAGATATACGACTACCCAAGCTATACCGGCTCCTATACCCGCTCCGGGGCGGCAGTGGAGGAATATATCCGCCGTTACCCCAGTATAGTCATGGTCATAGATATGCACCGGGACGCGCTGGGCGCAAACGGCGTTGTATACAAGACCATGGCCGAGGAGGAGGGGGTTTGCGCAGGCCAGGTAATGCTGCTGGTGGGCAGCGACGCAAGCGGTCTTGAGCACCCAAACTGGCGGGGCAATATGTCGGTGGCGCTTTATTTACAGCAGGCCGTCAGCAGCCGCCATCCCACGCTCATGCGCCCTGTTACTCTGGTAAAGGAGCGCTATAACCAGAATCTGACTCCCGGCTCTATTATAATAGAGGTGGGCAGCAGCGGCAACACTCTTCAGGAGGCTCTGGCCGCCATAAGGCTCTTTGCCGACGCCGCCGCGCCCGCGCTTTTGGCACTGGTGGACAGCGGAGAATAGACGATAATAATTTTTAGAAAGTTTTTCAAAAAAACTCTTTACAAACGGAGATAAAGCTGGTATATTAATTACAGTAATAAGAATCATTATTGATTTAAGGGAGCTATGGATACTAATCGAAAGACAAGTAAAAAGAGGACAGCCATAATGGAGGCTCTGGCCGGAGTGACCGAGCATCCCACGGCGGAAATGCTTTACAACTCCCTCAAGCCGCTGTATCCTGAACTGAGCCTTGGGACGGTATACAGAAATCTTGCGGTGCTGGCTCAGGAGGGTCTGGTGGTGAGTGTGGCCCATGTGGACGGGCAGGAGCGTTACGACGCCCGAACCGAGCCTCATGCGCATTTCGTATGCCGCCGCTGCCATAAGGTCATGGATCTGGAGCTGCCTGATACGGTCAGCGGTCTTTATGGGGACATCGACGGGGTCTTAGGCTGCAAGGCGGAGAGTTTTTCCCTGAATGTCAGCGGTCTCTGCAGGGACTGCCGGGATTAATCTGGTTTTTTGTTGACTGGGTCAATGAATTATTTTGGAGGATGTTATTATGAAAAAGTGGGTTTGCCCTATCTGTGGTTATGTTCATGAGGGAGATACTCCCCCCGAGTTTTGCCCCCAGTGCAAGTGCCCCGGCGCAAAGTTTACCGAGCAGAAGGCTGAGATGGCCTGGGCTGCCGAGCATGTAGTCGGTGTGGGCAAGGTCTTTGGCGCGGATGTGCCTGAGGAAGTGAAAGAGGAGATCATTGCCGGACTGAGAGCAAATTTCCAGGGCGAGTGCACAGAGGTTGGCATGTATCTGGCAATGGCCAGAGTTGCACACCGCGAGGGATACCCTGAGATAGGCATGTACTGGGAGAAGGCCGGCCTTGAGGAGGCAGAGCATGCCGCAAAGTTTGCAGAGCTTCTGGGTGAACTCGTCACCGACAGCACCAAAAAGAATCTCGCAATGCGCGTTGAGGCTGAAAACGGCGCTACCATGGGCAAGTTTGAGCTGGCAAAGCTGGCGAAGAAATATAATCTGGACGCCATTCACGATACCGTCCACGAGATGGCCCGCGACGAAGCCCGACACGGCAAGGCTTTTGAAGGCCTGCTGAACCGCTATTTCAAATAAGTAAAATCCAATTGGATTAAGCAGTTTCCAGCGGGTGAGATGAAAATCTCACCCGCTCTTTTTTTCGCTTGTGTCATTTCTATGTCCCTCCGCCTCGTTCCAGCAGGCAGAATACAAAGAAAAGTGTCCCGTAAAAAATGTGTCCCGGTTTGCTGATCTTCCGTCATACTGATCAGCTTTTGAAAGCTGGTTCTTTTACGCCTGTCTGTTCCATTGCGGCCTTTGCGGTAATCTCTCCCGCTTTTCAGGAGCCATAAACGCGGCAATATGACGGTCAGGGTTCTCTCCTTGCTTAATACTCTTGCGTAAAGGTACACTCTTACGAACAGAAAGAAAAGGAGCGGGACACGCGCCCCGCTCCGCTTCTGTGTTTATAATCGCCTTTATCTTTTCAAGGAAGCATTGATTGTGTCGATATCAGCCTGAGCAAGCATCGTGCAGGTCTCGATATCATCGCTAAAAATTGTTTCATAGTTATAGCTTGGGTCAGCGAAGTAACTTTTCATTGTCCGACAGATATATCCTTCGATGCTTTCCTGCCCTTGCCAGCTTTCGTCAAGGCTATACTGGTCGTAGATTTTTCCGGTCTCGTAGTCCACCACAAGGTTAGCGATGTCATATCCGCTATCATCCACAACATAGTCACAGGACAGCTTTACCAAAAGGAAATGAAGATCTATCTGATTGGGGCCGATACCCTTAACATTCAGCTCAATCGCCATAGTCAGTTCAGGCTCACGAGGTTCACTGTAAGAAAGATCTTTATAGGCCTTTTCGCGGGCGATGAAATCCTCGCTTTTGATGTATTCATTCAGATGCTCAATAAGAAAGTCATTTACGGATGTTTCTTTTCCGTCAACCACAACAGGTGCAACGGTGTTAGCCTCTGTGCTCCCATCCTTTGCTCCGCAAGCCGCAAGGGACAAACACATTACTGCTGCCAAAAGCAGCGCCCAAATTTTTTTCATAGATGTATTCCTCTTCCAATCAATTATTTCGCAAGTGCCTGTTCCACGGCAATACGCATATTTGCGGAAACGCCTTGCATTTTAATGTGTTTTGCTGCGGTTGAGCCGCTGAGCCCCATTGCTTTTCCAACAGCCGCATAATTGCCTAATTGGGCGTATAGCTTGTGCATTTGGACAATTTCCTGCGGCGTTACACGGGGTGCGCCCATAACTTCACTTTTCAAGCCGTTCGTTTTCCTCGGCATCTTTCTTGAAAAAAATTGCAGGGGATGATAATGACCCGCTATAGGTAAATTGTAATACGCATGATAAAGTCCTCCTGTATAAATGAAAAATGTGCGCAATCTGCATTACCGCAAATTCGCACATCTAATTATGTATATACTTTTAACCATATTTTGTAAACCGCTTTCGGCAAATTCCTTTATGTTTTTCTGTTTGAGAGATGTCTCGGCTGATATTTCTTGTAGGATATAAAAGGATATGCTATCATAATGCGGCATCACACGGAGGAGTAATTACACACAACGGGCAAAAGCTAAAAATCGGGTATGTATATTCGCAGATAATGGATAAAAACACAATTGTTTATATTGAAAAAATAGTAGAGTGAATATTTTGAAAAATGCGAATTTGTGTGTTTGTAAAACAAGTCATCCTTAGCGGAAAGTAGTTGACTTTTTCATAATTCCGCTGTATAATAAAACAAAGAATTGGCGGCACCAAAATTAGCGAAAACCTTTGGAACGCAATTCCTTTTGCCGCCTGTGGGCGCTCTGTGCATGATGATATGTGCAGGGAAGAGGCCCGGCACGGCAGGGTATCTGAAAGGCTGCTGAACAGATATTTCGGCAAATAATGCATAAAATATGAAACGGGCGCGCCTTAAAAGCGCGCCCCAAAATAAAATTTAAAGGAGAGTTTCGAATGAAATACGTATGCAATATCTGCGGCTGGATCTATGATGAGGAAGAGAAGGGCGTAAAATGGGAAGACCTGCCTGAAGATTTCGTGTGTGAGCTCTGCGGAGCGGGCAAGGACGAATTCAGCCCCGCCGAATAATACAGAACCTGAGCAGAAAACTGCCATTCCTGGCCCAAACGGACCCAAGAATGGCAGTTTTTTTCAGAGATCGCCTAAATCTGAGCTCTCCGCATGACACATTTCGCGCTCTTCCTCATCCTGCCGCAGATATGAATGTGCAATCTTCAGCTTGATGTATTGCAGGGCATAGTGGGAGGCGTAGAGCAGAATGATGCAGCCCACGCAGGCCAGTATTCCCAGAGCAGAGCTGTGGTCAATTATCAGATAACGGGCCACGAGGAAGACAAACACCTCTATGACGTTCTCCGCACTGGGCTTCAGGAGCATTTTTATGAACTCAATGCCAAGCACCAGATTAAAAATATCCTTCAAAAACGTCTGGAACCAGGTGGTGTCCGGCATAAGAGAAATCACTCCGACAGACGTGAGCATGTATGTGACCGCGGTAAAGATGAGCGCAGCACCTACCGTTATTGCCAGCAGCAGCTCCAGAAAGTCACAGTATTTGTCCAGCTTCTTTCGCAGCTTCTCCCTGAAACCTTCGCGCTTGTCCACGTTCACAGGTACACACCTCCATTATATTGATAAATCTTAGATTATGCCTACAATAATAAAGGTGTACTTGATAATTGTCAACAATTTTTTTGCTCTTATAGCGTTTTATTGCTGTCGTGGAATAAAAAATCTCCTTTGACCGCTGTTGAGCATTTGTCAGGAACTCTTCGGCCCTGCTGTAGTCCCCAACCTCCAGTATCTCTATCGTGTCAGTGACGCAGCTGAATAAATAGAGATACATCTTTTTATAATTTTGCATATTCTCATCACCTCGTGCCTGTATTTGCGTAGCTGCATTGCAAACGCAACGCAGCTGCAATGCGAAACAAGGCAATACAATTAAAAAAATGTGTATTGAGGTGTTGTATGAGCAAGTCTGTTATACCAAAAATTCCGCCCACCGCCAATAAGACCATACGTTTTCCAAATGATGTGCTTGAGCAGGTGTAAGAAGCGATAGTGGACAAGGAATGTACTTTTTCTGCTTTTGTTATTGAGGCGGTGCGAATGGCACTTATGGATTTAGAGGAGCAGAAACAGGAGTCAAAGCTCTGAGCTGCCGCTGCCTCCGGCGGGAAGCCCTGAGCGGAAGAGACAAATTTATACCCACAGCAACAGCGCGGCGTGGCATGAGGGGAGGGTAAGGCCCATAGCTGCTTTACCCATATGCAGAAGAATCCCGGCGTGAGAAACAGGACCACGCCGGGATCATTATTTTCCTACTTTTCTCTGTCTTCGCCGCAGTCGCATTTTCTCGCTGCGCTCATCTGCTTGTATATCTGATTCGCGCCGGTGGCGGCAAGACCTGAAACTATCCCAACGGCAGCGGCGCTTATTACGTCCTTTGCCGGGTATGAGGGCATGAGAAACAGCGCCAGAATACCCAGCGCGCCGCCCGTAGCCCCGGATATGACAGGCAGCCATTTGTTATCCAGCGCAGTGGCCTTTAATCCCTAAGAAATGAGGTAGCATATGACGGTTATAGCGGCGACGCCGGTGATGCCCATAAAATCCATTTTCGACCTCCAAGTCAGTAGGCCTGCAGAGCCTCACGGGACAGTATATGCGCGGCTTTTCCAAAATGATACAGAGAGTTATATTTCTTGCACAAGCTGACAGGGTATGCTATAATATTGTGAAAATTTACAGGCAGATAGTCTGCCGGAGGCGCTTATGGATACTAAACTTTTGAAGAATTATGCGCGGCTTATTGCCCGCTCAGGCATAAATGTGGCGGAGGGTCAGCAGGTGGTGATCCGCACTGAGCCGGAACAGACGGACTTTGTGGAGATGCTTGTGGAGGAGTGCTATCTGGCCGGGGCCGGAAAGGTGACGGTGGACTGGCGCAGCCAGGCTGTGACAAGGCTGGATATAAAATATCAGAGCCCGGAGACCCTGGGTGCAGTGGAGAACTGGGATGAGCAGCGGCTTAAATACTATGCCGGTATTCTGCCGGCCATGATATATCTGCACTCCGAGGACCCGGACGGGCTAAACGGCATTGACCAGGAGAAATGGGCCAGAGCCCAGCAGCAGAGATATACTGTTGCGAGACCGTATAACGACGCTATGGAGAATCGCCACCAGTGGTGTGTGGCCTCAGCGCCGGGAGTAAAATGGGCCAGGAAGGTTTTTCCGGGTCTGTCCGATGAGGACGCGGTGGAAAAGCTCTGGGAGCTTATTCTCCGCTGCTCCAGAGCCCATGGGGGAGACCCGATCGAGGCCTGGCGCAGACACAGCGCCCAGCTGCGCCGCCGCTGCGACTGGCTGAATTCCCTGAAGCTGCGCCGCCTTATATATAAGAGCGAGAGCACCGGTACAGATTTCTCCGTAGGACTTATGCCCCAGATGCTGTTTTGCGGCGGAGCCGAGGAGCTGCCGGGCAAGGGGATCTGGTATAACGCCAATATCCCGTCTGAAGAGGTCTTTACGACGCCTATGCGGGGCGACGCGGAGGGCATTGTATATTCCACCATGCCTCTGTCATACAGGGGAGTGCTGATAGAGGACTTCTCCATCCGCTTTGAAAAGGGCCGTGTGGTTGAAGTCCATGCCAAGAAGAATGAGGAGGCTCTGCGGCTGATGACCGCCATGGATGAGGGCGCGGCCATGCTGGGCGAATGCGCGCTGGTGCCATGGGAGAGCCCCATAAGGGAGAGCGGAGTGCTGTTTTATAACACTCTCTTTGATGAGAACGCATCCTGTCATCTGGCGCTGGGCGCGGGCTACTCAAGCTGTCTTATAAACTGCGCCGATTACAGCCAGGAGCAGGCAAGAGCAATAGGCGTCAACGACTCTATGATACACGAGGACTTTATGATAGGTGCAAGAGACCTGAACATCAGCGGAATAACGGAGGACGGCCGGAGCGTGAGCATATTTGAATTTGGCCGCTGGAGCGAGGACTGAGAATAAGCAGAAGACACCGCGGCCAATTATATTTAAAGAAAGCCGGGATAAAAATGAGCGAAGCTGCAGTTAAAGAACACAGAGTAAAATTTTATGTGGAAAAAAAGAGTGTTTGGGTGCAGGCGGCGGTCATATTCATGGCCCTGTCGGCGGTGTTTCGGCTGATAGGCGCCTGGGGTATGTGGACGGAAAAATCCTATGCGGCTTTGCAGATCGCCCTGCCGCTGTGCTGTAACCTGCTTTTTGTGTTGTGCGTTCTGCTGCTGGGCAAGAGCCTGTTTTGCATGACAAGCGTCCCCGTGCTGCTGGGCGTGGTGTTCTTTATTGTCAAATCTTTTGATTTTGACAGTTGGCTTCATACGGTGCTGTGCATCATGCTCTATCTTCTGGTGGCCGTGCTTTATACCGCCACCGCCTTTGGCGTGGTGCGCACAAAGTGGTTTCTGGTGCCGCTGTTTGGACTGCCGTTTCTGTATCACGTGTTTGTGGAGGATCTGGCCGCCCTGCGGGACACCGCAAATCCGGTTACATTGTCGGCAGGACTTCTGGAGATATCGGTGCTGTGCATCATGCTGGCCCTGCTGTTCACAGCCTTTGCCATGAAAAAGAAAAAACCGGTAGTCGAGACTGAGCTGCCCAAGATAAAAGACCCCAAGGTCATCCCGCCTGTAAAGAAGACTGAGGAGACCGCGCCCAAGGCGGAGAACACTGCGCCAAAGGCCGGGGAAAACCTGCCAAAGCCTGAGGATAGTATACCAAAGACCGAAGATAAAGCGGCGGAGGCGCCGGGAGATAAAACATGAAAAAAGACAGAGTACCCGGTTCTCACGCCGCCAGCCGCGGAGCTGAAAAGCCGGATAAAAAAGCCCCTGAGATACCGCGCCGGCCCAGGAGGGAAGCTGACGACGCGCATCACAGGCGCAAAAGGATAGCCTATGCTTCGGCAGCGGCAGCGGCAGTAGTGCTGGTGATAGTGCTGGCGCTGCTGATGACCGGAACAGGCGAACGCCGGGAATATAAGAGATATATCGAGCAGGCAAACCAGAGCTATCAGAGCGGGGACTATGACAGTGCCCTGAGCTATCTGCGCAAGGCCGCCAATATTGACGCCAGCGATGAATGCCTGATGCTGATGGCAGACTGTTATGAGGCTCAGGGTAATCTGGAAAAGGCGCTTGAGGTGCTGCGGCTTATGGATGTCTCAAAAGAGGCCGTGGCTGCCCGCATTACGGAGCTTGAGCAGCGGCGTACCCAGCTTCTGGAGGCGGAAAAGGTGACCATTGCCGGGAAGAAATTCTCCGCGGACACCACCGGACTGGTGCTGGACGGCATGGGCATCACAGACGAGGTGCTAAAGGAGATAAAGCAGCTATACTCGCTGGACAACCTGTCCCTGATGAATAACTCCATCAAGGATATCAGTGTCCTTGCGGAACTGGGCGGACTTAGCACGCTGAATCTCAGCGACAATAAGATAGAAGACATAAGCCCGCTGAAAAAGCTTACAGGGCTGCGCACGCTGTATCTGGACAATAATCCCGTCAAGGATCTGACGCCGCTGCTGTCTCTCACAAGCCTGACTACACTGAGTATACGGGGAATAAGCCTCAGCGAGGAGCAGATATCCCGGCTCTCCGCGGCGCTGCCCAACTGTGCCATACATACCGACACAGAGGCTGCGGACGCCATTGACATCAGCCTTGGCGGCGTGACCTTCAAGTCCGATGTGGAGGAGCTGGATCTCAGCGGCAAGGGGCTGCGGGACATAAGCGTTCTGTCTAGCTGTAAGAATCTGAAAAAGTTAAATCTCAGCGGCAACTCCATAAGCGAGCTCTGCGCACTGATGAACATACCCGGCCTTGAATGGCTTGATGTATCTTCAAACCAGCTCACGGATCTGCGGCCGCTTATGGGGCTGGGCACCCTGCGCACGGTTCTGGCTTCAGACAACCAGATAACCGGCACTGCCGCCGTGGGCGCCATGACCGCGCTGACGGAGCTGGAGCTGTCAAATAACCCGATAAGCGATTTTTCGGGGCTGAAAAAACTGCGCAATCTGGAGACACTGGGCCTTAAAAAAACCGGCCTTAACGATGACGGCCTGAAATATCTGGAGTATCTGTCATCCCTTACCATGCTGTCAATAGACGATAACCCGGACATGAGCGGGGAGGCGGTGGACACGGTTTCCAAGTCTCTGGGCAGCTGCATAATCAGCCACTCGGAGCTGGTGTATTTGGTGGATGTGGCCGGCGTGAGCATAAAGCAGAATGCTACCGAGCTGGATCTGTCCGGGATGAGCATATCGGATATCTCCGGCATGGGCAATCTGGGCGTCCTGGAGACGGTGAAGCTCAACAAGAACAATATCAGCAATATCTATATTTTCCAGTATACCAACAGCTGGGCTACCATGAAGTATCTGGACCTGTCCTCCAACGCCATTGAGGACATAACCGCCATTGCCTGCCTGAAAAACCTTGAGACGCTGAATCTGGCCGACAACAAGGTAAACTCCGTGCAGCCTCTTATGAACCTGTGGAATCTGCGCAGCCTGAATCTCAGCGGAAATCCGCTGACAGACGAACAGATAAAGACTCTGGGGGACAGCCTCACCAACTGTGAGATAATCTTCAACTGAAACGGGTAAAAAGGAAAATTTTGGTGAATTATACAAAATTCAGCCGCGCAGTAAGTACGTTGTGACGATTATTCCATTCTTAACAAAAAAGACTTCTTTTCACAGCCGCCTTGTGGTATCATATATTTAACGGTGGACGCTTGTCCGCCTGCCGTGTACAAATGCAGCAGATGAAAGGAGTTGGCACAAATGAAGTTCACTTTTACCGAGAAAAAGATGGATTCCTCCGAGGATTTGAGAGCCTATTCCATACGCAAGATAAGTAAGCTGGACAGGTTTTTCAAAACCGAGGCCGAGGCCTTTGTGACCTACAGCATAGAGCGGGGGCGCTTTCTGGCTGAGATAACCATCCATAACAACGGCCTGTATTACAGGGCAAGCGAACTTACAAACGACATGTACGCATCCGTGGACTCCGGTGTGGCGGCTATAGAGCGCCAGATCCACAGAAACAAGACCCGGCTCGAAAAGAGATTGCGCGAGGGGGCATTGGAGCGTGAGGCCGTACCTGCTTTTGCGCCTGCCGACGATGAGGCAGATGAAGAATTCAAGATCGTCCGCAGAAAGAGCTTCTCTATTAAGCCCATGTTCGTGGAGGAGGCCATATTGCAGATGAATCTGCTGGGCCACCAGTTCTTTGTGTTTAAAAACATGGATGCCGACGACGCGATCTCCGTGGTTTACAGACGTAATCAGGGCGGCTACGGCCTGATTTCCGACGACGGAGAAGAGGACGAGGATTAAAAAAAGCTTATGCACTCCCGGCCTTCGGCCGGGAGTGTTTTGACATATGGGGCTGAAAGATATGTCAGAGAAATAACTATTCTTGCATATTTATTTTCTAAGGTTTAACATATATATTACCATATTCCCAAATATAAACAGGAGGCTTGAGCTATGAAATGTCCCCGCTGCGGAACTGAAATGACGGTGGATTCCCACCGGAACTATGCGATCCAGATGTGCTACAATTGCGGCTATATAGAAGGGCGCAATGTGGACGGCAAAAATCTCAGCTCCACAAATTTTGAGCACATGAAATCCCTGAATTTTAATGAGATGGTGGCTTTCCTGGCGGGAGGGCTGGGCATCGACAAGCAGGAGGTCATAAACTGGCTGGATGACTCATCCGACTGAACAGGTCAGAATGTGGCCGCAGCAAAGCCCAAAGCAAAAAAAGAATGTCATTCTGAGGCTGTCAGGCCGATGAAGCTGTCCGGACGGACATTATCCGTCGGCGCGCTCCTTCACCTGTGCCCTGGATGGCATCCTTTTTTTGCCTTGCGCCGTTTTAAGACGCCAAGGCGCGGCGGGCTTCGTGCCGGTAAAAGGCTTGTAAAACGGGCGGGGATGGGATATAATCACGGAGAAAAAACTGACGGGAGAAGAGTATGGAAGAGCAGAAAAACGTCGGCGCGCTGTATATAGTGGCTACCCCCATCGGCAACTCCAGGGACATGTCCCCCAGAGGCCGACAGATTCTGTCGGAGGTGGATATAATTGCCGCCGAGGACACCAGACGCTCTATGGTGCTTTTAAACAAGCTGGAGATAAGAAATAAGCTGGTGTCCAACCACAAGTTCAACGAGTATGGCAAGGCAAAGTATTTTATAAACGAGATGAAAGAGGGCAAAAGCGTGGCGGTTATCACCGACGCGGGCACGCCCTGCATCTCTGACCCGGGCAATGAGTTGATAAAGGCCGCCGTGGACGAGGGAATTAAAGTTGTTGGAGTGCCCGGCTGCTGCGCCGCGGTGACGGCGCTGTCCGTCTCCGGCTTTGACCTGAGTTCTTTTACTTTTTTCGGCTTTTTTCCCAGAGAGAATGCCGACAGACGGCGGCTGCTGGAAAAGCTTCGCCGGGGCGATACCCGCTGCTTTGCTTTATATGAGTCGCCCAAGCGCATAATGGAGCTTGTGGACTTTTTTATAGAGGAGCAGGCACAGATCCGCCTCTGCCTCTGCAACGACCTTACAAAGCTCCATGAGATGAGCTATCGGGGCACGCCCGCAGAGGTAAAGGAGCAGCTGCTGAACAAGGGCAGCTACGACAAGGGCGAGTACGCCGTGGTCATAGAGGTGGACAACGGCTACATCTTCAACAAAGTGGAGCACACCGTGTCCGCAGAGGCCATGCTGGTGGACGCCATGGTGGGCGGGCTTTCCCCAAAGGACGCAGTGGCGGAGGTATTGGCAGATGAGAACAACTCCTACAGCAAAAACCAGCTTAAGGCTGCGGCGCTGAATCTCAAGCGAATGTTTGGTGAATGATATGGCCCAGGAGAAAACCGTGTCAAGGCTTACTTCCGATATGTGCCTGGCGCTGAACAGCCTCGTAAGGGCAGTACTCAGCCAGCCGCTGGACAAAACCGGGGACAGCCGTGTGGATATCCGCCCGGCACTGCTATCAGATAGAGCGCTTTCAGAACAACAAGGCCTAGCACCAGAATGTGGAAGAGGAAGAGCTGCTGAGGATATTTGCTTCTGAGTTGGACGGGCGCTTTCGTCAGGCGCTCATTGTCACGGGCGAATATACGGCCCAGTATACCCTGAGGCGGGACGGCGGCTATAAGAAGACCGGCGGAGCTTCCCTGCCCCGGCCAGGTGGGGACGGCGGCGCCCACAACCGGGAAAAGCAGTACATTCTCTCAGAGGGTGAGCAGATACCGGCATTGGTGGACCTGGGGGTCTTTACAGAGGACTACAGGATAGTCAGAGCAAAATACGATAAGTATAAGCAGATAAACCGTTTTGTGGAGCTGATCGACCAAGAGTTTTCCGGCAGCGAAAAGAAAGAGATAAGCATTCTGGACTTTGGCTGCGGCAAATCCTACCTCACCTTTATCCTGTACTACTACTTCAGTGTGAAGCGGGGCATGAATGTAAGGATAATAGGATACGATCTGAAGGAGGACGTGGTGGAGCACTGCACCGCCGTGGCTGAAAAATACGGCTACGAAGGGCTGCGCTTTGTGAAAGCGGATGTGACGCGGGACGCCTTGTATGAAGAACATATTGACATGATAGTCACTTTGCATGCCTGCGACACCGCTATAGACTATGTGCTCAACTATGCCATTGAAAAAGGTGCAGACTACATTTTCTCTGGGCCCTGCTGCCAGCATGAACTGAACAGCTCCATAAAAAAGGGCGGAGAGCTGGACATTTTTATGGAACACGGCATTATAAAGGAGCGCGTGTGCGCCCTGCTGACAGACGCCATAAGGGCGGATGTGCTGGAGGACATGGGCTACCGGGTGGACATGATAGAGTTCACAGACTTTGAGCACTCGCCGAAGAATATAATGATACGGGCCCGTCGGGGCGGAAAAAAGAGTCAGGCAGGTCGGAACCGGGCAGAGGCGCTGGCAGCGAGATACGGCTTTGAACAGACCCTGCTGAAGCTCAGGACTCAGACGCAAAAAAACCCATAAAAATAAAAATTTTTTAAATACTTTACCTCCGGGTGCTTGTGCCTCCGGAGGTAAAATGTTAAAATTATAAAAACATCTCCGGAGAAGAAAAAATGGATAAAAATACTCGCCATCAAAAAACCTGGCGATTGCTTTACAGGCCAGTGAGCTGGTACATAAAATGGAAATTTAATATGGAGCATGAGGATCTGTGCCCGGAGGGGCCATGTATAGTCATACCCAACCATGTAAGCGAGTGGGACCCGCTGCTGGTGGCCATGAGTTTCCCGAAAAAACAGATGTATTTTGTGGCCAGTGAGCACCTGTTCAGAAAGGGGCTTGTGACAAAGCTGCTGAACTTCCTGGTGGCGCCCATAGCCCGGAAGAAGGCCTCCTCAGGCTCGGACACGGTCAAGGCGATACTGCGGCAGCTGAAGGCTGGGCACTCCGTATGCCTCTTTGCCGAGGGTGAGGCCAGCTGGAACG
>CAYFSB010000013.1:6716-14594 GCA_964345655.1 uncultured Oscillospiraceae bacterium | reverse complement strand
GAAGGTCAGGCTGGCGTCGTTCAGCTGCAGCTTTTCCAGCGCGTCCCGCAGATCGGGATACTTTGAGCCGTCCTCGGTATATATTCCGCAGTATACCATAGGTCTGGCAGGCCTGTAGCCGGGCAGGGGCTGGGGCGTGGGGCGCGCGGCCTCGGTCACAGTATCGCCCACCTGGGTGTCGGCCACGTTTTTTATGCTGGCCGTAAAGTAGCCCACATCTCCCGCAGCAAGCTCCGCGCAGGGGTCAAGCCCAATGGGGCGCATATGCCCGACCTCCAGCACCTTATACCTGGCGCCAGTGGACATCAGCAGTATCTCCGAATCTTTTCTTATGCAGCCGTCCATAATACGCATAAAGACTATAACGCCCCGGTAGTTGTCGTACTGGCTGTCAAATATCAGCGCTTTCAGCGGGGCCGTCGGGTCGCCTGCCGGTGGGGGGACGTTTTTGACGATATCGTCCAGCACCGCGTCTATATTTATCCCGGTCTTGGCGCTTATCTCCGGGGCGTCCTGGGCGGGTATGCCGATTATCTCCTCTATCTCGTTCTTCACCCGCTGGGGTTCCGCGGCGGGCAGGTCTATCTTGTTTATGACGGGCAGTATCTCCAGATTGTTGTCCAGCGCAAGATAGGTGTTTGACAGGGTCTGTGCCTCCACGCCCTGGGAGGCATCCACCACCAGCACCGCGCCCTCGCAGGCGGCAAGCGAACGGCTCACCTCATAGTTGAAGTCCACATGGCCCGGAGTGTCGATAAGGTTCAGGGTATAGCTCTCCCCGCTGGAGGCTCTGTAGTTGAGACCCACGGCTCTGGCCTTGATGGTTATGCCGTGCTCCCGCTCAAGCTCCATATTGTCCAATATCTGGTTTTCCATTATGCGCTGCTCCACCGCGCCGCACTTCTCTATCAGCCGGTCGGACAGGGTGGACTTGCCGTGGTCTATATGGGCGATTATGGAAAAGTTCCTTATATGCTTCTGGTTAATCATAGCTGTTCTCCGTTATATTTATCCAATACCATTTCCGCTCTGTCCAGCATACTGCGCATCTGCCCCAGAAATGCCCTGGCCGCCGACACATCCCCGCCTGTTGGGTCGTCTGAACGGCAGAGCATATAGTCCGCCGTGACCCTGTAATAATCGCAGGCACGGCACACAAAGGCCAGCCCCGGCTCTCTGGCGCCATTTTCATAATGGCTCAAAAGCGCCTGACTTATTCCAAGCTCCGCCGCCGCCTGGCGCTGGCTTATATTCTTTTCCCGGCGCAGTGCCGAGAGAGTCTCCGGAAAATTTCTGTCCATGCTTCCTCCACATTCCTTGATAACAGGATGTATTATAACGGTGTTCCCCGTCTTTGTAAATAAAAAATTTGCTAACGGCATTTTTTCCCGGCGCCATGCGCCGTATGCCAGTAAATATGCCGGGTATCACCGCAAAAATCTTGAAATGCAGCGCAGATAGTGGTACAGTATATTCGTTTATTATTATAACTCAATATTGGAGGTATTCTGAATATGTTTGAAAACCTTGTAGAGATACTCAGAGCAAATCCCCGCAAAATAGTCTACACCGAGGGTCATGACCCCAGAATTCTTGAGGCCGCTGCCAGGCTCAAAAAGGACGGCTTTCTCACACCTGTTCTGGTGGGCAATGTGGACGCCGTAAAAGCGGCTGCCGCAAAGGGCGGCTTTGATATCGACGGCCTTGAGATAATCGACCCCCAGACCTATGCCGGTATGGATGAGATGGTGGACACCATGTTCCAGCTGCGCAAGGGTAAGACTCCTGTGGAGGAGTGCCGCGCTTCTCTGGCAAAGGGCAACTATTTCGGCACAATGCTCGTGAAGATGGGCTATGCCGACGCGCTGCTGGGCGGCGCCACCTATTCCACCGCCGACACTGTCCGCCCCGCGCTGCAGCTTGTGAAAACCAAAAAAGGCGCAAACCTTGTGAGCTCCTGCTTTATCATGGTCCGCGGAGACCAGATGCTGGCCATGGGCGACTGCGCCATAAACATCTCCTATGAGGACAAGCTTGACAAGGAGGGCAATGTCACCCTCTCCGCCGCTGCCCAGCTGGCAGAGGTGGCCGTTGAGACCGCGAAAACCGCAAAGGCCTTTGGCATTGAGCCCAAAGTCGCCATGCTGTCCTACTCCACCAAGGGCTCCGGCAAGGGTGTGAACGTGGATCTGGTCCGCAACGCCACCGCCATCGTGAAGGAAAAGGCCCCTGAGCTTGACGTGGACGGCGAAATGCAGTTCGACGCCGCTGTCTCGCCTGTTGTGGGCCAGCTCACGTTCCCAGGCAGCAAGGTGGCTGGCTATGCCAACACCTTCATTTTCCCGGAGATCCAGTCCGGCAACATCGGCTATAAGATCTCCCAGCGGCTGGGCGGCTTCGCGGCCTTCGGCCCCATTCTCCAGGGTCTTAACGCCCCCATCAACGACCTCTCCCGCGGCTGCGATGCGGACGAGGTATACCAGATGTCCATCATCACCGCCGCGCTTAAGTGACAGCCCCTTCTTCCGGCGGACGGTGCAGCACATGGAACGTGAAGATTATATGTCCCTTGCGCTTGCCCTTGCGCGGGAGGCCTTTGAAAACGGCGAGGTACCTGTAGGCTGCGTCATTGCGGACGGCGACGGCAGAATAATCGGCCGGGGCCGCAACCGGCGGCAGGAGAGCCGGGACGCCACAGCCCACGCGGAGCTGGAGGCCATACGCCAGGCCTGCGCCGCGCTTGGGGACTGGCGGCTGGAAAACTGCGCCATGTATGTGACGCTGGAGCCCTGCCCAATGTGTACCGGGGCAATAATAAACTCCCGCATACCCACTGTTGTTTTTGGGGCACGGGAGGCGCTCTCCGGCTCCTGCGGCAGCGTTATAGACCTGTTTTCAGAGCGCTACGGCCACCGCCCCGCTGTCTACGGCGGGGTGCTGGGCAACAAATGCGCGGAGCTTTTAAAGGATTTTTTCAGAAATAAAAGATAAAAAAATTGCCTGTTTTTAAGCAGGCAATTTTTTTGCAATTTTACATTATCCCTTGACAGTGCCGTCGGGATTGAACAGGGGCAGGGGGGCAAGGCAGATAATGTCGTTTCTCACCTGGGCATCGCCCTCGGCCAGAACAGCCATTCTCCCGGCAATGATCCCGCCGGCCTCAGTGACCAGCTCCTCCATGGCGCGGAGAGATTCGCCGGTGGATATGACATCATCGACGATAAGCATACGCTTGCCGCGGATAAGCTCCGCATCGGCGGTGTCTATGACCAGCTTCTGGATGCTCATGGTGGTAATGGATTTGACCGAGACCTAGAACACGCCCGACATATAGGCCTTGGCACCCTTGCGGGCCAGAAAATACTTGTTTGCGCCGCTCTGGCGGGCCATCTCGTACAGCAGGGGTATAGCCTTGGCCTCCGGGGCGATTATGTAGTCATACTCCGGGGCGCGCTTCAAAAGCTCCGATGCACAGTGGACCGTCAGCTCCACATCGCCGAACATGACAAAAGCGCCTATATACAGGTCATCCGCCACCTTGCACAGGGGCAGATCTCTTTTCAAGCCGGCAATATCCATCTCGTAAGTCATCTTTATTCCTCCTGAGAGTTACATTTCATTTTAACACTACTATTTTACAGGATATATAAAAAAAATCAAGAGGAATACCCACAAAAACAAAGTCGCCTGCATTTTCATGCAGACGACTCCGTTTTTGGGAGAAAAGAGAGGATTTATAGGAGTAGAAAAGTAGCAATTTAAGGTTCACCTTTACTCTGTCCCGATTACGGGATTGACCTGCGCTGGGCAGTCGGAGGTTGAATCCGGCTGGACCTCGCCAAAGGTGATGGTCACGTTCATACTCTCACCTGCGCGGTAGAGAGTGAGCTCGGTAGTGTCACCGGCGGAGAACTGCTTAACGGCTTGCGTAAGGTCACTGTAACTTGTGATCTCCTCACCGCCGAGCTCTGTGATGATATCGCCCGCCTGGATCCCGGCTTTCTCGGCGCAGCTTCCGCTGTCGACTGAGTACACGTAGGCGCCGATGGGCATTCCGTAATACTGACTGTACATGGAGTTATATCTATCATCAAGTCTGACTCCCATATAGGCTTTGCCGGTGACATAGCCCTTGGTAATCAGATCGTTGGCGATGCCTGCCGCGTCGTTTATGGGAATGGCAAATCCCAAACCCTCGACGCCTGTGTCGCTGTACTTGGCGGTCACAACCACCTCGCCCCGGCTGTTATAGGCGGGACCTCCGGAGTTGCCGGAGTTCACAGCGGCGTCTATCTGGAACATGTTGATGCCCTCGGAGTTCTCCTCCGTGGTGATGAGTCTGTCAAGCGCGCTCACATGGCCTGTGGTCATGGAGAACTCCAGCTCACCCAACGGGTTGCCTACGGCGTAAACGTCGTCACCCACTAAAATATTGTCGCTGTCGCCAAAGGAGACAGGGCTGAGATTTGCGGCGTCTATTTTAAGGACCGCCACATCGCTGCATTCTTCAACGCCTACAATTGCGGCGTCATATCTTGTACCGTCATGGAGTATTACAGATACTGCAAGCTTGCCTTTATAGGCATACTCTATAACGTGGTAATTGGTAATAATATACCCATTCTCCGACACTATAAACCCGGAGCCACTGACAGCGGAGGAGCTTGTCATGCCAAAATAATTTGTATAGGTCACATCGGTGCTTATACCGACCACCTGCTCGCAGGCCTGCTCGTAGATCTTGGAGGCCGCCATCCTGCCGTCGGTGTCGGTACCCGTACTGAGGTCGCTGCCTATTACAAGCTTTTCTTCCTCCTGCTCATCCTGCCGGAGATTCTCCTCCAGCTCATCAATGCGGGTGGAGAGCTTGCGGCTTACCACGGCGGAGCCGACCAGCCCGCCCATAAGGGCACACACAAGACACAGGCACAGAGTTTTTACAAAAATGCCGTTATTGGTCTTCCCCTTGGGCTCTTTTGGTTCTTTCGGTTCTCTTGGCTCCTTGACCGGTTTCTCAGGGGGAGTATAGTATCTGGGCGGAACCGTGTTTTCATCCGCCGGCACATAGTGGGCATCGGAATATATCTTCTGGGTATATCCGTTTTTGTAATGGTACTCACCGTTTACTCTGTCGGTATCACCGGTATAGGCGGTGCCGCCTTGAGCTTCCGGAGAAGTCCCGCCGGAAGTGCTGATTTTATTCGGCTCTTCACCGGTCACGTTTTCTTCGGGCTCATACATTTTAAAGACCTCTTTTGTCTTGATCTTGTTTGTGATTATAATATACCCCGTATTTATGACCCTGTAATGAACAAACTCGCAAGAATTTTTAAACAAAGGGCATATTTTTCATTAACACGGCCAAATCCTGTGCCCATTTATCGGCCCGTCAGTACACGGCTTCCGGGTATATACCGCTCTCATTGTCCAGAGGCGGGTCAGCCTCCCGCAGAGTCATTATGTGGATATCGGTGTTTTCCAAAATCCAGTCCATACAGCGCGAAGCGTCGGCGCACAGGGTAAAGCTCAAATAGTCCTGCGCAACAGCCTTGCCATTTCCTTCCTCCGCCGCGCTCCTGTCGCCCAGCTCAATATAAATGCTCACATTGGTCACGGTGTCGTAGTAGTCATCGTTTTCCACTAACCAGCGGCGGCCGATTTTCCCCTCATGGAGATCCGGCAGCAGGCACTGCTCATAAAACTCCATGGCCTGCCGGGTGTCCAGTGTAATATAGTCGCTCTGATACGCGCCGTATTCGTCTACATTATAGCAGTCTACACTGAATCTGCTGATATTTTCCGATTTCACTGGGATGCTCGTCTCCGCCCGCTGGTCGATAAGCTCCTGGAGGTTTATCATGCGCTGGTAATATAAAATGTCGGAGTCGGGATTCTGCTGGGCCTGGGCGCCAAAGTCCACCGAATAGACGCGGGTCTCGCTGCGGCCGTTTTTGAGCACGTAGACTATGCTCACCCGCTGGCTGTCCTCCGCGTAATCATTTTGCGTCTTGTGGGCGATGATCTGCCGGTGCATGTCCATAATCTGCTGTATGTTTTCGGTATTGGTGCAATACTGACTGCGGTCATCCAGATACACCTGCTCCACCTGCTCCAGCTCCGGCACTTTGCGCTCATAGCCGAAAACATCCAGCTCAAAGCACATGGTGAGCACTGTCAGCAGGCAGCAGACTATAACATAGCCTCTCCACTTCCCCGTAAACACCTTCACTGTTTTCTGCATGAGCATCTCAGCGGCGAAATAACCGATAAACGCACCTGCAAACATCAGCCCCGTTATGACCACCGCCACCGCAAAGCCCCTGAACGCCCTGCCGAAAAACAGATCATAGGCCGCCCAGGCAAAGACCACCGCGCAGCCAATGGCCATGCAGTATTTGAACACAGGTTTTAATACAGGTATCGCCACCGCGTCGGTTGCCGTCTCCATATTGCGTCTGCGGTACAGCAGCAGAGCAAGTCCCGCCAGCAGCAGCCCCGCCGCGCAGTAGGCAGCGAGGGTACCCAGCCCGCTTACCCACACGGCGCCTGTACTGCCGTCGGCGTTTGCGGGATAAAACACACTCACACTTTTCGCAAGCTTCACAATTGGCGAGAGCCAGTCGAAGAAGTTGCTCTGCACGCTCATTCCGTATACGAACTCGTCCAGCAGATAGCGCACGCAGTTCTCAGCCACCCAGACAGCCAGGCTCACCACCACGTACACCACCGGCAGGATCACCGCGCTGCCGGTGAGCATGGCGCAGAATACCGCAAAGCTGTAAAACGCCACATTGGCCATCACCGCCATGGCAAGCCATACAAGCAGATACTTAAAGCCCACAATGCCGCTGCCGACAGTAAAGGCCGCGGTGACAAGCATCACAAGCACGTCCGAGATCACAAGCGGCATAAGGCCCGTGAGGTACGAGGTGACGAACATGGTCTCCCGGCGCACCGGGAGCGCGGCCATCATGCCGCAGCTGCGGCTGTTGTACAGGTAGCTGAACATGGCCATTGCCGCCAGCAGCCCCACCGCCATGGAGAGATACAGCATGACCATGCCGCTGTTCAGCACATCCGCGTTGAGGTCGACCGTATATATTCCGTCCAGGTAGTATCTCCCGTTATATATATTCAGCGGCAGCGCAAATATCAGCATCGCCAGATAGCTTGTCCACAGCGGCCAGCAGCGCCGCAGCAGATTTTTAGATACGCCCGCATTAAATAACGATATCTTTGATTTCACTGTCGGCACCTCCCAGCTCGTAAATAAATATCTCCTCCAGAGTCAGCGGGACCACATCCATAAACAGCGGCTCCGCGCAGGCAAGTCTGGCCGTCAGTTCCTCCGCGCCGCCTCTGAGTATAAGCTGGCGCAGACGCCCGGTCATGGTCTGGTGCAGTATCTCCAGCCCCTCCGGCAGCTCGCCGCCGTCCGGCAGGGCAAGCTGAATTTTCACAGTGTTCTCCTGAAGCACCGACAGTGCCCGCTCCACCAGCATTTTCCCGTGGTTCATAATACCCACGTGGTCGCACACATCCTCAAGGTATCTCAAATTGTGAGAGGACACCAGCACTGTGGTCCCCCGTTCCGCCACGTCCGAGAGCAATATGCTCCACACCTGCCGGCGCATCACCGGGTCTAAACCATCCACCGGCTCATCCAGCAGCACCACATCCGGCCGGAGAGACACCGCGATCCAGAACGCGGCCTGCTTCTGCATACCCTTGCTCATCTTGCGCATCAGCAGCTTTCCGTCCAGATTGAAGACCTCACCCAGCTTTTCAAAGCGGCGCATGTCAAAGCCGGGATACACTCCCCGGTAAAACCGCACCATGTCCATTATGCTGGCCTGAGTGTAATAAAATATGTCGTCC
>CAYFSB010000013.1:6313-6706 GCA_964345655.1 uncultured Oscillospiraceae bacterium | reverse complement strand
GGGATATAGGCCACCCGGCTCTTTATCTCCGGGTTTTCATATACGCTCTGCCCGTCAATAAGCACTTTTCCGGAGTCTTGCCGGTATATGCCCGCCAGATGACGTATGGCGGTGGACTTGCCGGCGCCGTTTGGCCCCACAAGGCCGTATACAGCCCCGCTGGGCACCGTCAGATTCAGCCCATCCAGGGCTTTGAAGCCGTCAAAGGTTTTTACAAGCTCTTTAATCTCTATCATTTCTGTCTCCCTCCTTCAGCTCCGCCCCCAGCTCTTCCGCCGACACGCCCAGTGCCTCCAGCTCTCTCACAAGCTCTCCCAGTTCTTCCAGCAGCTCCGCTCGACGCTGTACTACAGCGCCGCTCCTGTCGCACACAAAGCTGCCCTTTCCGGGCAC
>CAYFSB010000013.1:0-6303 GCA_964345655.1 uncultured Oscillospiraceae bacterium | reverse complement strand
TATAGCCCTCACTCTCCAGCTCCCTGTAGGCTCTCTGTATCGTATTTGGATTTATCGCCAGCGTTGAGGCCAGCTCCCGCACCGAGGGCATCTTATATTCCGCGCCCAGCGCCCCCGTTATTATGAGCTGGCGAAAATTGTCTCTCACCTGCTCATATATGGGTCGTGAATCCCGGAAATTCAGGTTTATCACAACAACACCTCCAACATGCGTATTAACCGTACTAATTATATTAGTACGGTTAATACAGCACGTATATGGTTTTCTGTCAACGGCTTTTCCCGGCGCATCACACCACGTCAAGTCCCGTGAGATAGCGGCGCATCATGTCATAGACATGGTTTCCGGCCATACGGCGGATGAAGCTGCGTGTGCGGAAGGCGCCCAGCTCCAGTTTCTTCACATAGGTCTGTCCCTCCACGGCCATGGATACGAACACGGTGCCCACCTCATGTACCCCATCTCCATCCGGCCCTGCAAGCCCGGTCACGCCAACGCCTATATCGGCGCCGGTGATATTGCGCACCCGCTCTGCCATCTCCTTTGCCACCTCATGGCTCACCGCGCCCTTCTCTTCAATAAGGGCCGCATCTATACCCAGCAGCTTTGCCTTTGCCTGATTTGTATAGGTCACAACGCCGCCCAGAAACACGGCGCTTGCGCCGGGGATATCGGTAAAGCGCTTTGCCACCTCGCCGCCGGTGCAGCTCTCGGCGGCGGCAAAGCACAGGTTTTTCTCTTTCAGAAGCTCTATTACCCGCTCCTCCACGCACTCCACATCTATGCCGTAGACATATTCGCCCAGTCTTTCGCGCACATGGTCTATTACGGGCTTTATCATCTCCTCGGCCTTCTCCTCGCTCTCGGCCTTGGCAGTCACCTGCAAAAGGCAGTCACACTCCTTGGCGTAGGGAGCCATGGTCGGATTCAGCATTTCGTTCATCTCGCCGCTGAAGATATCGTCCACCCGGCTCTCGCCTATGCCGAAGATACGCACGGAATGTGAGACTATCTGCTGGTCAGAGAGCTTTTTCAGGTACGGTATGGCCCAGGCCCTGAACATGGCGTTGCACTCCTTGGGCGGGCCGGGCATCATTATGACGATCTTCCCGTCCTTTTCAAAGGCGCAGCCCGGCGCTGTGCCCCAGTTATTATGGAACACCGTGCAGCCCTCCGGCAGCATGGCCTGCATGAAGTTGTTGGGCGTCAGGCTCCTGCCGCCCTTTATATACTCATAGAGCGTGTCGTACTCGGCCTTGTCCTGTTTCAGCTCCACGCCGAAGGCTCTGGCCAGGATCTGCTTTGTCAGATCGTCACAGGTAGGGCCAAGGCCGCCGGTGGTAATTATGATGTCGGCACGGTTTTTTGCGATATTGACGCAGTCCTCCAGCCGCTGGGGGTTGTCGCCCACAACGGTGTGGTAGCGCACGTTGATGCCAATTTTGGAGAGCATCTCGGAGATGTCCTTGGCATCTGTATTGGTCACGTGGCCAAGCAAAAGCTCGGTTCCCACGGAGATTATCTCTGTATTATATACCTTATTCATGGTCGACGCTTATCTTCTCTATGCCGCTCACGGCCTCATCCACAAGTGCATCCACATCCAGCGCGCTCTCCGCCGCCGCCACCTGGTCAAGCTTTGGCCTTGTGCGGGGATGCCGCGGCGTAAATACAGTGCAGCAGTCCTCATAGGGAAGGATCGAGGTATCGAAGGTGCCTATCTTTCTGGCCATGACCACAATATCCTCCTTGTCCATACCTATAAGCGGCTGGAGCACGGGCATAGACATTACCGCCTGAGTCGACGCCATAGCCTCCATGGTCTGGCTGGCCACCTGACCCAGATTCTCTCCGGTCACTATGGCTTTGGCTCCGTTTGTCTGGGCAATGCGCTGGGCAATGCGCATCATGAAGCGGCGCATGATGAGCGTGAAGTATTCCTCCGGGCACTTATCCCGTATTTCTTCCTGAATATGGGTAAAGGGCACCACCTCGATTGTCATTTTCCCGCAATACTCCGTCAGGATCCTGGCCAGCTCCACCACCTTGTCCTTTGCCTGCTGGGATGTATAGGGGAAAGAGAAGAAGTGTACGGGGATAAGATGCACGCCGCGTCTCGCTATCATGTATGAGGACACGGGGCTGTCAATGCCGCCGGAGAGCAGCGTCACCGCTGTGCCGTTGGAGCCAACGGGCATGCCGCCCGCCCCCTGAACAGGCGATGCGTGTACATAGGCCGCCAGATCTCTCACCTCTATGTGGACTGTCAGCTCCGGCTCATGCACGTCGACCTTTATATGGGGGTAAGCCTCCTGCAGCTCTCCGCCCACATACTGGCTCAGCTCTATGCTTGTCATGGGAAAGCTCTTGTCGCTGCGCTTGGACTCCACCTTGAAGCTTTTGGCCCGCTCCATATCCTCCCTCAGATATTCAATCGCCAGCTTTGCTATGGCGTCCTTGTCCTTGGGGCAGGCCGCAGCCCGCGACAGCTTTACAATGCCGAAGACCTTCTTCAGCGCCTCAAAGGCCGCGTCCATATCCGCGCCGTCCTCCGCCGCCTCCACATACACTGTGGATTGCAGGCAGTAAACCTTGAATCTGCCGATGGGTGCAAGTCTCCGGCGGGCATTGTTCATAAGCCGCTGCTCAAAGGCACGGCGGTTCAGCCCCTTCAGGACTATCTCCCCCAGCTTCACAAGTATGATATCGTTCATTTTATCTCCATTCCGCCCCGGCGGGGCGTCCCCTGCCGCGTGGCTCATCCGTAAATAACGTGAGACATTTTACCACAAGCTTTCGCCGCGCACAAGGCACAAAGCGCAAAAATGCCGCTGCCTGGGATGGGCAGCGGCATTTTTGCTGTAAGCAAAGCCCCGCAGAATTTTTCGCCCCCCGGCAAAAAATCATTCGACCGTCTTCTCCGGCGGCATATGCGCGGGAGAAAACTCTTCTCACAAAGCGCGTGTCAAAACGTTCGACGCAGGCGGACGTTAAGGCGCAGAGCGCAGCGAGGCTTTCTCATAGAAAAAGTCCGAAAAACTCTGTGGACGATTTAATATCTGTACCGGCTCTATCTCTCGCTGTCCTCCCAGGTACGCTGGCTGATGATATACCTGGGGCGCTGCTTTGTCTCCATATATATTTTGCCCACATATTCGCCTATGATGCCAAGGCATATTAGCTGAACGCCACTGACAAAGCAGACGATGCAGGTCATGCTGGCCCAGCCCGCCACGGCCTTGCCGCAGAGCGCAGTGATAAGGGCCCAGAGCACGCCTATGAAGCTGATAAAGGCCACCACCACGCCAAAACCCGTTATAAGGCGCAGCGGCTTTACGGACAGGCTCGTGATCCCGTCAACCGCCAGAGCTATCATCTTTTTCAGCGGATAGTGGCTCTCGCCGGCCAGGCGCTCTGCTCTGGAATAGCTGATGGTGGTGCTCTTAAAGCCCACCAGCGGCACCAGACCCCGCAGGAACAGATTTACCTCGTGGAAATTGGCAAATTCCTTCAGTGCTCTGGCACTTATAAGTCTGTAGTCCGCGTGGTTATACACCACCTCCGCGCCCATCATGGCCAGAAACTTATAAAAGCTCTGGGCCGTGAAGCGTTTGAAGAAGGTATCCGTCTCCCGGCTGGAGCGCACGCCGTAGACTATCTCGCAGCCGTCCAGATAGGCGTCCACCATGGCGTCCATGGCATTGATGTCGTCCTGCCCATCACAGTCTATGGATATGGTGATGTCGCACTTGTCTTTTGACTCCATCAGCCCCGCCAGGACCGCGTTCTGATGACCCCGGTTGCGGCTTTGGCTGATGCCGATATAGTGCTCATCCTGCTTTGACAGCCGCTCGATTATTTCCCAGGTATTGTCCTTGCTGCCGTCGTTTACAAAAAGCACCCGGCTGTCGGAGCTTATCTTTCCGGCAGCAGCCAGCTCCTGAATTTTTTTCAGGAACATGGGCGCGGTTATCGGCAGTACCTCCTGTTCATTATAACAGGGTATCACAATATAAAGCTTAACCGGCATTTTGCACCTCTTGTTTATTTTTTTCTTTTGCGCCGCATGAGAACGCGGCGATAACAACCATCACCGGGATAAGGGAGTAGTGATAGCGCCCGGACTCCGTCATCCACTGGCCCACCGTGGAAGCCGCGCAGTCGTCACTGCCGAGGAAAGTGCTCACCTTCTCTTTTCCCAGCCAGATAATTTTAAAATTCTAAGCCTGTAGCTTAACTCCTTAAGTATGTGCGTTTATCTGATTATATAACCCGGTCCCGCCAGCGTCAAGACACAACGGCGGCAGGGCCGAAGAACGCGCCCGTCTTCCGGTCATCGCTCGTTTTCCGTAAAATCATATGTCCTGTACTGTATAGCCTCGGCGATATGGCCGGGCTGGATATCCGGGCTTGCGTCCAAGTCGGCAATTGTTCTGGCCACGCGTAGGATGCGGTCATAGCTTCTGGCCGAAAGGCCCATGCTGTCAAAGGCGGCGCGCATAAGCTCCTCGCAGTCTTTTGACAGCGCGCAGCTGCTTCTCAGCTCCCCTGTACCCATATGGGCGTTGCACGTGACTCCCACGGCCCCAAAGCGGCGCCGCTGCAGCTCTCTTGCCGCGTCTACCCGTTTTTTTATATCCGCCGAGCTCTCCGCCGGACTTCTTCTCCGAAGCTCTTCATACTCCAGCGCCGGGACCTCAACAATAAGGTCTATCCTGTCCAGCAGGGGGCCGGAGATACGGCTGTGATACCGGCGCACCTCATTTTCCGTGCAGTGGCAGCGGCCGGAGGGATGCCCATACCAGCCGCATTTGCAGGGATTCATGGCGCAGACCAGCATAAAGCGGCTTGGAAAGCTCACTGTTCCCGCAACTCTGGACACGGTCACTTCCCCATCCTCCAGGGGCTGGCGCAGCACCTCCAGCACGTCGGAGCGAAACTCCGGCAGCTCGTCCAGAAACAGCACCCCGTTGTGGGCGAGACTTATCTCCCCCGGATGCGGTGTGGCTCCTCCGCCGGCCAGCCCCGCCGCCGACACCGTATGGTGCGGGGCGCGGAAGGGGCGGCTGGAGACTATGGGATGTCGGCTGCTGGTGAGTCCGGCCACGGAGTGTATCTCCGTGCATTCTATCATTTCCTCCCGGCTCATATCCGGGAGAATTGAGGGCAGGCGCTTTGCCATCATGGATTTACCCGCGCCCGGCGGGCCGATCACAAGTATGTTGTGCCCACCTGCCGCCGCTATCTCCAGCGCCCGTTTCACGTTTTCCTGCCCTTTCACATCGGCAAAGTCCAGCCTCTGCTCGGTGCCGTTCTCAGTTTGGGGCGGCTCCGCGGGAGGAATAAGCTCCTCACCCCGCAGATGCTTTATAAGCTGCTGCACATTTTCCACCGGATACACGCTGATGTGGTCCGCAAAGGCGGCCTCGCTCCCGTTTCCCGCCGGGACAAACAGCTGTTTTATCCCGCTGCGCATAGCGCAGAGCGCCATCGGCAGCACTCCCGTCACGGCTCTGAGCTCCCCGGTGAGGGACAGCTCGCCTATAAAGGCGCAGTCCTCCCCGGGCTTTTCTATATCTCCCGCAGCCGCCAGTATCCCTATCAGCACCGGAAGGTCATAGACAGTCCCTGCTTTTTTCTTGTCGGCTGGGGCCAGATTCACCGTCATGCGGCTCACCGGAAAGCGGAAGCCGTTATTTTTTATCGCGGCGCGCACCCGCTCTCTGGCTTCTTTCACGGCGGCGTCCGGCAATCCCACTATATCGAAGCCTGGCAGGCCGTTGGAGATATACACCTCCACCGCCACCTGATATCCGCCTATACCGCTGACACCAAAGCTCTTCACACTGGAAAACATGGCTTTCCTCCAGTATCAAAAACCCAGAGGGGACCTCTGGGTTTTTTTGTATTTATTCTTCAGTTTCGCCCACTACGGCAATATGCAGTTCGTCCAGCTGCTTCTGTTCCACTGTGGAGGGCGCACCCATCATGATATCCTGGGCGTTCTTGTTCATGGGGAAGGGTATGACCTCGCGGATACTGTCTTCTCCCGCAAGCAGCATTACCATTCTGTCAACGCCCGGCGCGATGCCCGCATGGGGGGGGGCACCATAGCAGAAGGCGTTATACATGGCGGGGAACTTTTTCTTCACGTCGTCCTCGCCCAGACGCACCATCTCGAAGGCCTTTATCATTATCTCCGGGTCATGATTTCTGACGGCGCCGGAGGACAGCTCCACACCGTTGCAGACCAGGTCATACTGGTCTGCGGTTATGGTGAGGGGGTCGACCTCGCCCCGCTC
>CAYFSB010000012.1:14369-16496 GCA_964345655.1 uncultured Oscillospiraceae bacterium | reverse complement strand
CTTCGCCATACACGGCGGCACTGACGGATAAAAGTTTTGAGCTAATGAAGAGGGCTTTCCTGGGCAGCCTCGACCTTAGGCGGCAGGGCTCTGCGGAGCTGGATCTGTGCAGCGTGGCAGTGGGCCGGGCAGGCGCGTATTTTGAGCTGTCCGTATCCCTGTGGGACTATGCGGCAGGGGCGCTTATTGTTGAAGAAGCCGGTGGACACTGCATGACCATAACAGGCGCGCCGCTGCCCTTCGACGGCGGCAAGACAGGCATAATAGCCGGCGGCCAAAGGGCTGCGGCGGAGCTGCTGGCCATAACGGGGGACTGAGCTGTGGAATTTCTAATACCGGGCAGAAAAGGCCGCGTTATATATGAGGCCTGCATTGACTCCACCAACACCGGCATCAAGGATCTGGCCCGAAAGGGGGCCGGGGAGGGCACGGTGCTTATTGCCGGCTGTCAGACCGGAGGCCGGGGCCGGCTGGGCAGGCGTTTTGAATCACCGCCTGAGGGCCTGTATCTGTCAATGCTGCTGAGGCCTGAGTGTACGCCTGAACGCATGGCCTCCATAACCGCCGCCTCAGCCGTGGCAGTGCGCCGGGCCATAGAATGCGCCTGTTCTGTCAGCGCGGATATAAAATGGCCCAACGACCTGCTCCTTGGCGGAAAGAAGATATGCGGCATATTGACAGAGCTGAACTGCTGTGACGGCGCAAACGCGCTGGTGATCGGCGTAGGCATAAATGTAAACACCAGAACCGAACAGTTCCCGCCTGAGCTGAGGGATACCGCAGGCTCCATATTGACGGTTACGGGCAAAACCGCGGACAGGCAGAAGCTGGCCGGGCAGCTGATAAAGCAGCTGGACGAAATGTATAAAGTCTGGTTGGATGACAGACAGGCCTTCCTTGAGGAGTACCGGGCAGCCTGCATAAACTGCGGCAGGGAGCTGCTCATACTGCAAAACGGACAGACCCGCACCGCAAGAGCCCTGGGTATAAACGAGGACTATTCCCTGGACGTTGTAACAGAGCAGGGCCGGGAGGATATAAGCTTCGGAGAGGTTTCCATCCGCGGGCTTTAGTCTGCCCAAAGGGACGCTAACAATAATATTGACCGGACCCGTCAGGCTGACTGCAGCTTTACGGGTCCGGCCGATTTTATGAAGAATGTACACGCGGCCACCCGGTAAAAAACTCCCTCTCCATATTGGAGAGGGAGTAAATTTTACATATCAGTCGGTCACATAGGGCAGGAGAGCGATCTGACGGGCTCTCTTTATTGCCTCGGTGAGCTCACGCTGGTGCATGGCGCACACGCCGGTGGTGCGGCGGGGCAGGATCTTGCTGCGCTCAGACACAAAACGGCGAAGCTTGGCGGTATCCTTGTAATCGATGAAAGTTGCCTTGTCCACACAGAACTGACAAACTTTTCTGCGTTTGCGGTTCCTGGGATTGTTCTTATCGAAAGCCAAAGCTGTATCCTCCTATATTAATTTTTTAAAACGGCAGTTCGCCGTCGCCATCGTCCAGCTCTGAAAAAGCGGAGGGAGCGGGGCTGCTGCCTGTGCTCCGGCTGCTGTTGCCATAGCTGCCATAGCTGCCGCGGCTGTCGCTGCGGGTATCGCCGCCATCACGACGGCGGCTCTCACCGAAATACACATTGTCAACAACTACCTCGGCACTGCGGCGCTTGCCGCCGTCCCGGTCGGTCCAGTCGCGTATCTGCAGACGGCCGGAGACCACAGCCATACTGCCCTTCTGGAAATATTTGTTGACGAAATCGGCGGTCTGACGCCAGGCCACGCAGTCGATAAAATCGGTCTGCTTTTCGCCGCCGTCGCGTCCGCCAAAATCGCGGTCGACAGCCAGCGAGAATGATGCCACCGGCGTCTGAGACTGGGTATATCTGAGCTCCGGGTCACGGGTCAGACGTCCCATAATAGTGATGTGATTAAGCATTTGGCCGCTCCTTATTCCGGACGGGTGGTTATCAGACGACGCAGAATGCCGTCGGTGATACCCAGCACGCGGTCCAGCTCAGCGGGGAGCTCAGGAGTTCCGGTAAACTTCATCAGCACATAGTAGCCCTCAGAAATGTAGTTGATTTCGTAAGCGAGCTTGCGCTTACCCAGCTCC
>CAYFSB010000012.1:634-14359 GCA_964345655.1 uncultured Oscillospiraceae bacterium | reverse complement strand
CAAGAGTACCATTTGCTTCAACAAGTGCCTTGACCTTCTCAACAACAGCCGCGATCTGTTCCTCGGTGAAGTTGGGATTGATGATGTACATTACTTCGTACTTTTCGCTTGCTTTTGCCATGGTTGCACCTCCTTTTGGTCTATTGGCCCCCGCTCTTGGCGGGAGCAAGGAAGCCTGTTCATACTGACAGGCCATATAATTATAACGTTTTTTCCCCGAATGTCAAGCCTTTTTAGAGCCTGCTTTTAGAAATATCTATACCGCGCCGGATGAAATCCAGAGCCTGGTCGCCTCTTGTAACATAGTTCTCGTCCAGATTCTGCAAATGAGAAAAAAACTCGTTAAAATGTTCGATTACACGCACCGAGCGAAAACGGATGATCGGGGTGTCGGTGTCCCCGGCGGCCACCATGAAGCCGGATTTGCGGCTGAGGAAGAATGAGAGCTTGGTGTCTTCCCGGTTTAAAAGTGGGTTTGTATCGCTGAGTATAGTGAGGCGGCATCCGCCGGACTCGATAATGCCGATAAGCTGCTCCAGATGCTCTATGCGCTCGTGCATATCAAGCGTCATCAGCTGACCCAGAAGCAATATCTCTCCGTTGTATATATAATTCAGCAGGGCCGAACGGTACAGTATGACCTCCTTTGGGGCGGCGGCACAGATATTATTATACTGGAGCATGAAGCTGTCGCTGCCTATATTCAGCCCGTGGGTGCAGCATATCTTTTCAAACAGCTGGGGAGACATATATATGGGCTGCATCATATCCAGAAAATAGCGTATGTCTCCATCCATGATGTAGTCATAAAGAAACTGATTGTTCCCCTTCATGTCCTCCTGAGACATGAACTTTAAGATCTTGGGCATAAAGCTCAGTTCTCTTTTTAAACATGAGAAGTCATTGTTCAGAATAGAGCTGTCATAACTCAGCACTGTATCCATCCTTTTGGCCAGAGGATTCCTGAACGCTATAAGCAGCATGCTGCCCTCTACAAGCATATAGTTTTCAAATACAGGCCTGTCGGCATAGTCGCTGTTGTATTCATAAAAGGTGTAGAGAACATTCTTGTTATAGCGGGTGAATGTACATATGGCGGCACAGCAGCTGTCCACATTCCGGCTGAAGTCCTTCATGTCGATCATCTGGTGTATCATTATGCGAAATTGTATCTTGGAGTCGGCGCCAGGTATGATGGCGGCAAAAAAGCCCGCGTGATTATTGCCGTTTACGCTGAGACATGTGCCGCATATGCACTCTACAATGTCCTTGCCGCTGGCCTTCGCGGCGGCGAGAAAAGCGTCAGTGAAATTTTTAAAGCCAAAGCTGGCCTTGTTTCCGCCATAATATGTGGCGTTTCGCTCTATATAGGCCGCCACAGGCTCATTCTGTGAGGCATAGGCATAGGAATCCTGCAGGGCCTGGGCCAGCATTTCCCGCAGGTCATCCCCAGGACAGCGGCAAAATTGCAGCCTAAGTTGTCTTAAGCCGCTGTCTGTGCTGCAGTCCACTATGGTATTGGATATTTTTTTGAAAAGATCGTCATTGTTTTTCAATGACGGTATTTTTATGTCGTTAATCCACCTGCTGATATAGGAAGAATCATATCCAAGCCCATTTGCAAGGTGGGCCAGTCTCACACCGCTTACTGACAATATTTGCTTCAAGGTTTGCCCAAAAGTCATTGATGTGCACCTTCCAGCCAAAAAATTTGTTATTAAATAACTACTACAATAAATTAGCATGTTTTGACCAAATTCACAAGCCAAAGTCAAGAAAAGCAGGAGATAAAAAGATGAAACATCATGCCGCATTTTTCGGCAGTTTATGACACTGGCCGCAGCGAACGGCATTCTTGTTCACTTGTGGCAAAATTAACAACCATGTTAATCTGGTCACAGTCGGGGCTCGGCAGGTGCAGCCGGCCCGAACAAAAATAAGAAAGAAAGAGTGAGGAATTTATGGAGACAACAAAAAAGAAATTCTTCTATGGCTGGGTCATAGTCGCATGCCTGTTTCTGATTGCAATGCTGCCCATGGTGTTCGTCAGCAACTTCTTCTCCTATTATCAGGTACCGGTATGTCAGGAGCTGGGCGTCAGCTACACGGAGTTCAACGTGGCGAATATCGCGTCCACAATTGCCGCCATCTTGTTCAGCCTTACAATGGCCAGCAAGATTTCAAAGGGGAATACCAGACTGTATATGACGGTTGGTGCGTTGATAGTTGCTGCGGCTTTTCTGGCCCAGAGCTATATTACCCAGATCTGGCAGCTCTATATAACATTCTTTATTGCAAACTTCGCGCTGTCGGCCATCACCTATGTGCCGATAAACTATCTGATATCCCAGTGGTTTGTGGATAAAAAGGCCCTTATAACCAGCATCATCTTTGCCGGCTCCGGCATTGGCGGCCTGATCTTCTCAAAGCCTGTCGCAAGCCTGCTTGCAACGCAGGGCTGGAGAATGGGCTTCCAGCTCAACGCGATAATCTGTCTTGCGGTGGCCGTCATTGTCTTTGCCTTTATCCGTAAGAGCCCCAAGGTCATGGGCCTTGAGCCCTATACCCAGGCAAAAAAAGCCGATGAAAAGGCTGCCGCCGGAAGCACTGCCTCCGCCGCCGCACCCTGGGCCGGACTCAGCAAGGCTGAGACCCTCAAAACCAGCGCTTTCTGGTTCTACGCTCTGTGCATGCTCTGCTGCGGCATTGTGGCGGCCGGAGTGTTCACTCAGGTGCCAACCTTCCTTATAGAAAATAATATTGACTACGCTGCTGTCATGGCTGTGTTCAGTGCCGCCGGTATCTTCGGAAAGCTTGTAATGGGCCCCATTATAGACAAGGTGGGGATCCAGAAGGGCACCATACTTGCAAGCCTTGTGGCCTCGATAGCTCTGGTCTTCCTGGCGCTGGTACCCACAATGGGCGCCGCGGCTGCGTATCTGTGCGTAATTATAATACCCTTCGGCGCGTGCATAACCTCGCTTGCCCCACCGCTGCTCATTGGCAACATCTTCGGATATAAGGATTTTGGCGGAATATACGGCATAGGCAATGCCCTCTTTATGGCCGGCTGCATGATAGGCCCCATGGTGTCCTCCAGCATCCGGGTTGGCCTGGGCTCCTACACCTCCGCCTGGATAACCTGCATTTTTGTATACGTGGCTCTGGCTGTCTTCGCATATATGGCTGTGGCTGCCGGTAAGAAGCTTCGCAAATAAAGATTCACATTTTTAGGAGGTAAATCTATGTCCATGTTAGCAACTCCTGCCTCAATCGGCAAACTGCGGCTTAAAAACCGCATGATCCTGGCCCCTATGGGACCCCACTTTGACGACATAAACCGTACCACCGTGGAGTATTTTGTACGCCGCGCAGAGGGCGGCGCCGGAATGATCATGGTGAACATGATGGTCACCGGCCACTTTGAGGACACTTCGGCCTCGCTGGTCCTCACAGATGAGAATTTTGACTTCTTCAAGGAGCTCTGTGACAGAGCCCATGCCGCGGGATGCAAGGTCTGCCCCCAGCTGATGCCCGGCTGCGGCCGCATGGCGGGACCGGCAAAGATGTACCCTGTGCCCATCAGCGCTTCTGAGTGCAGCTGGCTGCATGTACCTCAGCTCAAGTGCCACGAGCTCACGCTGGAGGAGATCGACCTTCTCCTTTCAGAGTGCCGCCGCACAGTAAAGCTGGCGCTGGCTGCCGGCGCGGACGCCTTTGAGCTCCATGCCTACGGCGGATACCTGAACGACCAGTTCCTGACAGCCGCCTGGAATACCCGTACAGACAAATACGGCGGGGACGTAAAGGGCAGAGCCACCTTCCTGCTGGAGCAGGCCGGTATTATTAAAGAGCTGGGCGGCAAGGACATGCCTGTTATTGTCAAATACTGCCCGGATCACGGCGTGCCGTACCCCGGCTTCAGAAAGCTGGAAGAGGGCATAGAGCTTGCAAAGTATCTCCAGGAGAGCGGCATTGACGCTCTGCATGTGGATGCGGGCTGCTATGAAAAGTGGCAGCTGGCAATGCCGCCCATATTCTACCAGGAAGCGGTCATGCAGCTCAAATCCGCCAAGGCGATAAAAGAGAGCGTAACTATTCCCGTGCTCACTCACGGCAGACTTGCCAATGTGTCCAAGGCCGATGCGGCGCTGACAAACGGCATCTGCGACTTTACGGTAATCGGCCGCGGACTGCTGGCCGATCCCGACCTACCCAAAAAGGTCTGCGAAGGACGTCCTGAGGATATCTGCCCCTGCATCTCCTGCAATGAGGGCTGCATTGGAAACGTCCTGAAGGGCAAGCATGTGGCCTGCGCCATAAATCCCTTTACAGGGTATGAAAACGAGCGCAAGCTCACCCAGACCTCCACGCCTAAAAAGGTGCTGGTGGTTGGCGGCGGCCCCGGCGGCTGTGCCGCGGCGCTGATGGCAAAGCAGATAGGACACGATGTGGAGCTCTGGGAAAAGAACGCAGCCATAGGCGGCAAGACGCTGGCGGCGGCGGCCCCCTTCATGAAGGCCGATATGATGCGCCTGCCTGAATATTACAATACCCAGCTTCTGAAGAGCGGTATACCTGTGAGACTCTTCAAGGAGGCCACCAGGGAGAGCGTTGCTGCCTTTGCTCCGGATGTGCTTATCTGGGCCGCAGGCGGCACGGTGATCCGTCCCAAGTCCATTCCCGGCCTTGACCGCAGCAATGTGTATTCCTGCGAGGCCGCGCTCCGCAACCAGGTGCCTCTGGGCAAGCGGGTAGTCATTGTAGGCGGCGGACAGGTGGGTATCGAGGCGGCGATACACTTCGATAACGCCGGCCATGACGTGACCGTTATCGAGATGGCCGAAAAGATGATGCCGGATCCCCCCTTCCCAATGAACGACAGCATGCTCCGGGAGATGATGGCAAACGGCCGCGGCACATATCTCACCGGCACAAAGCTCCTTGAGGTCAACGACGAGGGCGTGGTGGCCGAGAATGCTGCCGGCAAGGTGACCGTACCCTGCGACACGGTGCTGCTGGCCATGGGCTGGGCTCCGGATGCCGCCGTGGGCGAGCAGTACGCCGAGATCTGCAAGGTCATCACCGTGGGCGACAGCAACAAGTGCCGCAACATACTCAGCTCTGTGGAAGAAGCCTATGAGGCTGTAAATAATATCTGATTTCAGAAAGGTAAGAAAATTATGCAGAACATCACCATTCCCTACAATCCCGAAATTTTGGCCATGGCCAAAGAGATCCTTAAAAAGGGCGAGATCTACACCGACGCACAGCTGAAAGAAATCCCCGAAATCATCAATGCCAAGAGCCGCTATTTTTTCGGTAATGACCTGAACGACTGGGATGTCCTCCGCGATGTGTTTACCGACGAGGGCCCTGAGGGCTTCAGAGTCGATATGGGCGGCGGCAAGAAGACGATCGCCATTGAAGAGCAGCTGGGCCTTATCAAATGGTCCATCGGCCCCGACGAGGAAGTTGTCCCAATGCACTTTGGCCACAATCAGATAGTCCACTTTATCGACGATACCCACGCCCAGCTGCTCACCCGTATGCACGACCGCCACACCTATAAGGACAACGGCGAGGTTTATGCCGGCTGGGGCCTCTATGTAGACGATATGCTCAAGTGCAAGGACGGCGTATGGCGTATATCCATGGTTCGCCTCACCTATGGCGTCATGGAGAACCAGCTCCGTGCGGTTAAGAAAATGATGGCTGCCAAGGGCAAATGATCTACAAGAAAATAAAAGGAGAATATAATAATGAACAGACTTCTGAATAAAGTTGCAATAATAACCGGCGCTGACGGCGGTATCTGCGGCAAGGCCTCCGAGCTTTTCTGCCAGGAGGGCGCAAAAATAGTCATGTGCGACATCGACCCCCATGTTGAGGAAAAGTGCGCGGAGATAGTTGCCGCCGGCGGACAGGCTGTTGCGATTGTCGGCGACAGCTCCAAGCGCGAGACCTGGGACAAGCTTCTGGCTACTGCCCTTGAGAAATACGGCACTGTGGATATCTGCGTAAACGGCGCGGCGCTGTTCTCCGTGGGCGACTGTGGCGGCGACTGGGACAAGCAGACTGTCGAGTCCCTGCACAAGGTGCTGGATACCAACCTGGATGCGCTGCTCCACTCCTACCAGACCGTTCTCAAGTACATGATCGACCATGAGATCCGCGGAAACTTCATGAACTTTGCCTCTTCCACCGCTCTCTCCTGGAACGGTTCCGGCTTCCAGGGCTACCCCATATCCAAGGCCGCTATCCTGAACGGCACTCAGAACATGGTCAAGACTGTGAGCCCCAAGACCGGCATCCGTTTCAATTGTCTGGCGCCCAACTTCGTTTGGACTCCCAAGACCGCATATCTGTATGAAAATCCCAGCATCGCCGGCTGGTTCAAGTCCGTCACCCCGTTCCCCGAACTGGGCATGCCTGAGGACTCCGCGTGGGCCATGGTCTACCTGTGCTCCGACGAGGCAAAATACATAAACGGCGTCTGCCTGCCCACCGACGGCGGCTGGCTCACCTGCAACTGACAGAGAAAAAAGAGATAATACATACCGCAAAAATCCCGCTGAAAGGCTATGTGCCTTTCAGCGGGATTTGTTTAGGAAATGGCGGCAACTTTGCGGAGAAAGCACTGGGCAGCAGAGGACCTAAAACTGCAGCAGTGGGGCGGAGCCGTCGTCTTTGGTCTTGGTTATGGAACGTATCTGGGCGGTATAGCTGTAGTTCTCGTTTACCTGCACCAGAAAGCTGTCCCCCACTTTCTTGCCTAAAACCTGCTTTCCAAAGGGAGATTCCCTGCTTATAAGCCCCCGGCGGGGGTCGCAGCGCACGGTGGTCACCACCTGGATCATCTCCGTCTCATCATCCTCCGGCATGTATATCTCCACCTTGTCAAACAGACCCACCTGGTCCTCAGGGGAGCTGTCCTCGATAATGGTGGCGGATTTTATCATGCCCTCCAGATAGCGAATGCGGCTTCTGTTCTTGTTCTGTGCCTGCTTTGCGGCCTTGTACTCGAAATTCTCGCTGAGATCGCCAAAAGCTCTTGTGCGCTTGACCTCCTCGATGAGGCCCGGCATCAGCTCAAGCCTGCGGTAGTCCAGCTCCTGACGCATCTTTTTTATATCTTCTTTTGTGAGTTTATCATACATATTATTTACCTGCCGATATTTTCAAATATCAATATTTATAGTGTTGAGCCCGTTCTTGTCAAACTCGGCCAGATACTCATCCATTCGGGCGGTGAGTTCTGAAAAATCATCCGGGTCGCTGTCTTCAAGGCCAAGATCCCGCCGGGCCAGCTCCTCGGCCAGGATGTTATAGAAAACTGCGTCCTCATAGTCGGCAATGGCCTCATGTATGCCGCCGTCCTCATAGGCTCTGGAGGGGAAAACATGCCCATGCCAGTTTTGTATAAGAGCGTGCATACCGCTTGTAGGGCAGAGAGCAAACAGCTTCTCCTGCAGCAGGTCATAGTCCTCAAACCGGTCCTCCCCACGGGTGGAGTTTAGTATCCAGTTGCCTATATATATCATATCCAAAAGCCGCCTGAATTCCTTGTCGGTCAGTTCTATGTTCATGGTATCGCCTCCTTTGCGCGTTGAGACAAACATTTATTATATACTTATTATAGCAGAGCACAAGCCATAATTCCACTATTCAAAGAATACAAATTTTGCTTGTGTTGACAGGGGAATTGCGTTATATTAAGATGTCAGCGCATTAAAACGGATATGCGCCATCAATCTATGGGAGACTTGAATGGATAACAGACCTGTTGGCATTTTTGATTCCGGCCTTGGAGGACTCACGGCCGTGCGGGCGCTAAGGGCGCTTTTGCCGAATGAGGATATAATATACTTTGCCGACAGCGGCCGTGTGCCCTACGGCGCAAGACCTGCTGCCCAGCTCCGGCGAATGGCGGTACAGGATATGGACTTTGCGGCCTCCAGAGGCGTCAAGGCCATAATCGCCGCCTGCGGCACTGTCTCCAGCAACGCCCCGGATCTGCTGGATGCGTACCCGGTCCCGGTGTTCGGCGTTTTAAAAACCAGCGTTCGCGCCATAAGTCTTTTGGCGGGGGACGCGCCGCTGGGTATAATTGCCACTGAAGCCAGCATAAAAAGCGGCTCCTTCGCGGGGGCACTGTCTCCGCTGTGCCCGGGGAGGGAGATAATTTCAATTGCCTGCCCGGATTTTGTTCCGCTGATAGAGAGCGGCCACAGTGCTGCCGACGATGAACAGGTACAGGCGGCAGTGGAGAGATATCTGCGCCCGATGAAAGAGGCCGGCATAGGCGCGCTGCTTTTGGGCTGTACGCACTATGGAATAATCGAAGGGGCCATCTCGGCGTTTCTGGGGCGGGGGACGCAATTGGTGAGCGCCTCAGACTGCGCTGCCAGAGCGATGTGCGATTATCTGCTGCAAAACGGCCTGACAGGCGGTCGGGGCCAGGAAGAGTTTTATACCAGCGGCAGCGTACAGGAGTTTTGCCGCATGGCGGGGCTGTTTTTAGGCCGCAGCCTTGGGAGCACGGCAAAGCAGGTGCCTGTAATGGAGGCATAAAGGAAAAAGTATGCCCATATATGGGCGGAGACAGGAATGAAAGACGTAATAATAACTATAAACAGCATACACAATTACGGCCAGAACGAGCAGGACAATATGGAGTTTACGACCGATGGGTATTATCTGTATGAGGTCGGCGTGGGCTGCCTCAGCTATATGGAGAGTGAAGTTACCGGGCTGATAGGGACGCGAACAAGCGTAATGGTAACGGACAAACAAGTGATAGTGGACAGGGACGGAGTTGTCACCAGCCGCATGGTTTTTCAGGAGGGGGAGAAGAATTCCTTCCTGTACAACACATCCTTCGGCACCGCCACCATGGGAATAGATACAAGAAAGATCGACCACCATTTTGATGAAAACGGCGGCCGGATGGAGATAGACTATGTGCTGGACATGGAACACGCCGTGGTCACAAGAAACAGGTTCCAAATAACAGTAAAGCAGATGGGAGAACAGTGTAATGGCTAACATGATACAAAGCGCAAAGGAGAAGATCAATCAGCTCCTGTCCGACGCGTACAAAAAGGCAGCTCAGAACGGCGAACTTCCCGCAGGCGCAGAGCTGACCGGTACCGTGGAGATACCAAAAGATACTGCAAACGGAGATTTTGCCGCAAACCATGCCATGACCGGCGCTCGCGCCCTGCGCATGCCGCCAAAAAAAATTGCCCAGGTGCTGGCGGAAAACGTGGAGCTTGAGGACACATGGTTCTCATCCGTAGAGGTAGCAGGCCCCGGCTTTATCAATTTCCGACTCTCGGATAAATGGTACGGCGATGTGGTGGACACAGTCGTATTTGAGGGCGCGGATTACGGCAGAGTGGATGAAGGCCGCGGCAAAAAGCTCATGGTGGAGTTTGTGTCCGCCAACCCCACCGGGCCTATGCACATGGGCAATGCCAGAGGCGGAGTTTTGGGCGACGCGCTGGCAAGCGTTCTGGCGCGGGCCGGCTACGATGTGTGGCGGGAGTTCTATGTGAACGACGCCGGAAACCAGATAGAGAAGTTTGCCTCATCCATTGACGCCAGATACATGCAGCTCCTTTTGGGCGAGGATGCGGTGGAGTTCCCGGAGGACGGCTACCACGGAGACGATATCCGGGAGCTGGCCCGGCAGTTCCATGAAAGATATCGGGATGAGTTCCGCTATAAGAGCGTGGAAGAGCGCCACAAGGCCATGGCGGCCTTCGGGCTTGACAGGAATGTTCCCAAGATGCAGTCCGACCTGCGCCGCTACGGCATAGAATACGACCAGTGGTTTTTCGAGTCTGAGCTCCACGAGAGCGGCTATGTGGCGGAGTCTGTGCAGCTGCTTTCCGACAGGGGATACACCTATGAAAAGGACGGCGCGCTCTGGCTGCGGACCTCGCAGATACTGGGGGACAAGCTCCTTCAGGCCGGAAAGAAGCCGGAGGATATAGAGAAGCTGGAGCTGAAGGACGATGTGCTCCGCCGTGCCAACGGGTTTTACACTTATTTTGCCGCCGATATAGCCTACCATCGAAATAAATTTGAAAAGCGCGGCTTTGACAAGGTAATAAATGTCTGGGGTGCGGATCACCACGGACATGTGGCGCGGCTCAAGGGCGCTATGGACGCGCTGGGTCTGGACGGAGAACACAGGCTGGACATCGTGTTGATGCAGTTGGTGAAGCTCACACGCAACGGTGAGGTGGTGCGTATGTCCAAGCGCACTGGCAAGGCGATCTCGCTCACAGATCTGCTGGACGAGATACCGGTGGATGCCGCCAGGTATTTCTTTAACTCCCGTCCGGAGTCGCCAGTGGAGTTTGATCTGGAGCTGGCCATACGGCAGGACAGCGAAAACCCCGTGTATTATGTCCAATATGCCCATGCCCGTATCTGCACAATGCTGGCGGCGCTTGAGGCGGAGGGCCATACCGTGCCGGATTCGGCCGATGTCTCCCTGCTGTCTTCAGAGCCTGAGCGGGAGCTTATAAAGCAGCTTGCGGCGCTGCCGGAGGAAATAAAACTGGCCGCCAGGGACTATGACCCGAGCCGCATAAACCGCTATGTGACGGAGCTTGCCGCCAGGTTCCACAAGTTCTACACGGCCTGCCGCATAAAGGACGCGGAGGAAGGCCTGCTGGAGGCGAGGCTGCTGCTGTCGGACTGCGTCAGGAAAGTCATAGAGCTGTCGCTGGATATTATCGGCGTATCAGCGCCGGAAAAAATGTAAGAACGCCATGTCTGTAATCTTCTACACAGCGCGGCACGGAATTTACATGGAAAGAGATGGACTATGAGAGTGACCTGCCCGCAGGATCGCAGAGAAAGGCGTTGGGACTATGCCCTGTGTGTGTTGCTTGCGCTCATTCTCGCAGAGCGGATCTGGGTGTTCTTTGAACTGGGCGCACAGTATATGAGCAACAGTGACGATATGGCATATGTGGAGAGCGGAATCCGCTTTGCCAAAACCGGCATAATATCCATGTGGAGCCAGTATCCGACGGCAATGATAATGCCCGGAATGCCGGTTCTGATGGGCTGTTTTTCCCTGATCTTCGGTGAGGGGACAGGTCTTATAACGGCGCTGAAGATGCTGTGGATAGCCATGGGCGTGCTGACGGCGTATTTTGCATATAAGACCGTCGTTATCTTCACGCCGAAATGCTTCGGCCTATTTGCCGCGGGCTGCTTTCTCATTCCCAATATGGCGTGGATAAACAATGTGCTGCTCACGGAGACGCCGTATACGCTGTTTTTGACAGCGTGCATATACTTCACCCTTCAGATGGGCCAGCGAGACAGGACCGAAGATTTTGTCGGCTATACCCTGTGCTTCATGCTGGCGCTGATGTTCAGAGCAAATATAATATCCATGCCGGTTTTTACCGGGATTTACCTGCTTTCAAAAAAGAGCTTGCCCAGAAGACGATTGCTGAAACACTGCGCGGCGTTTGTGTGCGTTTTGCTGGTTTTCGTTATCCCCTGGGGGCTGCGAAACTATGCCCATTTTGGCGCGTTTATCCCGTTGAGCTATGGCGAAGGCAACCCGCTGCTCCTTGGCAGCTATCAGGGTGAGGGCTACCCGGCGGACGAAGAGCTGGATTATTATTCCCAGGTCCATCTGAAAATGAGGGAAGACTACCCGCAATACTACGGAGCAGAGCCTGAGAGCGCAGAGAGAGTCAATAAAAACCGCGCGGCCCAGGAATATGACCCCTATGGAGACATAGAGGATGAGAGCATGGCCCAGTATCTGGCATTGCAGGAGGATGGAGTGAAAGCCAGATACAGACTGAAAGAATGGTTTGCAAACGACCCCGTATCTTTTTTAAAATCATATCTCATCATCAAGCCCCGATGGATGCTCAACTGGGCCTGGGCCTGGGAAGAGGTGCTCTCTACACCGTATCAGACCCTGCATTTGCTCAGCCAGATAAATCTCGTGCTCTGCGCAATAACCGCGGCGCTGTCACTCCTGCTGAAAAAATGCCGCCGCCCGGTGCTGTTCCTCTAACATGTATATTTTGCCAATGTGTACATTCATTCGCTGGCTCTCGTCTCGGTCAGATATGCCTCCACCCTTATGGTCATGCGCTATTCGCTGCTGGGCTTTGGAGCGTATTTGATCTGGACGGCAATAAAAAGACCGTTTTTGAAAAAATGTGATTAAGCATGATTTGGCCGCCCGAATATCGGGTGGCCAAAATTTTTTTAAAAAAATTCCCAAAACCCCTTGACAAATCACTCCGGCTGTATTATTGTACTACTTGCTTAAGACAATAACACAGGAGGTGCCTAATGAATTGGAATTTCAGAAATGATCTGCCCATATATTCGCAGCTTGTAGAGCAGATAAAGCTTGGAATAGTGTCAGGGACGTTTTCCCCCGGAGAGCGGCTCGCGTCCGTAAGGGACATGGCGATGGAGGCCGGGGTAAACCCCAACACGATGCAGCGGGCGCTGCAGGAGTTGGAGCGGGAAGGCATGGTGTACTCTCAGCGCACTGCTGGAAGGTTTGTAACGGAGGATGAGACAGTGATCGACAACGCAAAAAAGACGCTGGCAAGCGAACAGGTCAAGGCTTTTCTGGACGCCATGGAAAAGCTGGGATATAAGAAGGCGGAGATAATCGCCATGGTGGAGGAAGAACAGAAGGAGGAAGAGAGCAATGCCCATACTTGAATGTAAAGCCCTGAGCAAGAGATACGGCGGCGTACAGGCGCTGGACTCGGTGAACTTTTCCGTAGAGCCGGGGAAGGTGCTGGGTCTGCTTGGCCCCAACGGCAGCGGGAAGACCACTCTTATCAAGCTGGCAAACGGGCTGCTGACGCCCAGCTCCGGTGAGATACTTATAAACGGGCAGAAGCCCGGCACGGATACCAAAAGTCTGGTGTCCTATCTGCCTGACAGACCGTATCTGGCGGAGTGGATGAAGGCGGGACAGCTTATGGACTTTTTCGGCGACTTCTATGCGGATTTCCAACGGGATAAGGCCGAAGAGATGCTCAAGCGGCTGAATATAGATGAAAACCAGCGGATAAAGCAGATGTCCAAAGGCACCAGAGAAAAGGTTCAGCTCGTCATGGTCATGAGCCGCAAGGCCGGCCTGTATCTGCTGGATGAGCCCATAGGCGGCGTGGACCCTGCCACAAGGGACTATATTCTTGACACCATCATCAGAAACTATAATCCTACAGCCTCTGTAATTATCTCCACCCATCTCATAGCGGATGTGGAGCAGGTGCTGGATGAGGTTATATTCATCAATAAGGGCAGAGTTGTGCTCCAGTCCTCGGTGGATGACATCAGGGAGCAGCATAATATGAGCGTAGACGCCTATTTCAGGGAGGTATTCAAATGTTAGGAAAACTTTTAAAGCACGAGTTTCGCGCAACCGGGCGGATTATGCTGCCGGTGCTGGGAGCGCTGCTGATTCTGGCCTGCTTTGCGAGCCTCTCCTTCGGGACTCTGGAAAACGTGGATAATCAGTTCCTGGAGCTGATAATGGGTCTGCTCATCGCCGCGTTTTTCATAGGTGTCGTCGCCGCGGCGGTGATAGCGGTGGTGCTTATGGTCAACAGGTTTTACAGCAACCTGCTCAAGGATGAGGGATATCTGATGTTTACTCTGCCCGTGAACGTTCACAGCCTGGGCTGGTCCAAGCTGATTGTATCC
>CAYFSB010000012.1:0-624 GCA_964345655.1 uncultured Oscillospiraceae bacterium | reverse complement strand
TAATAATCCTGTCGTTGAGTATATCTGTCCTGATGTTCAGCGCCATGGATTTCAGCGAGATTTTCCGGGATATGCCCTCATTGAGAGAGGCAATGGCACTGATGTATGAGAAGACCGGTATAAGCGGCGGCAATATCGCGGGGCTGGCCGGAGAGTTTGCAGCGGCCATCATAGTTGGCGCCCTGTGCACCTGCCTGCATTTTTATGCCTCCATATCTCTGGGCCACATGTTCTCAAACCACAAGGTACTCTGGTCTGTAGTCTTTTTCGTCAGTCTCAGCTTCCTGATGCAGGTGTTGACGTTTGTCATTGGTGTCGCCGCAGGCAACCTGGCATTTGACTTTGAGGTGGAGAGCGAATTAGGCGCACTCAGACTCATGCAGAAAGTTCTGCTGGGCGGAATAGGCATCGCGGCCGCAGAGGGCACGCTGCTGTATATCGCTTCCGTTCTGAGCCTGAAAAAAGGTCTGAACCTGGCATAAAGCCGGCACCCATAACGGGGACCGACTTATGCCCAGACCGGCCCGAAGCAAAAAATATCAGCACAAAAAAGCCGTCATCCTCGGCGTGTGAAGTGACCCCAAAAAGATAGACAAATATATGAGTGAATAAATGTTCAAGCCA
>CAYFSB010000011.1:0-16617 GCA_964345655.1 uncultured Oscillospiraceae bacterium | reverse complement strand
GGTGCTGGGACTGAGTATGAGAAGGTAGCCCCATGGAGAATCTTCTTGTCAGCGCCTGCCTTTTGGGAGCCTGCTGCAAATACAGCGGCGGCGCCAATACCCTGCCGGAGGAAGTGCTGAGCGCGCTCAGGAGCCGCTTCAGGCTCATCCCCGTTTGCCCGGAGACAGCCGGCGGACTTCCGGTCCCGCGCCGGCCCAGCGAGTGCAGAGATGGCGGCGTTTTTGACTGTGAGGGCCTGAATGTGACGGCGGAATTTGAGAAGGGCGCCGAGATCGCCCTGAGACTTATGCAAAAATACAGTTGCCGCAGGGCGCTGCTGAAAGAGAACAGCCCCTCCTGCGGCAGCGGCAGAATATATGACGGCAGCTTTTCCGGCAGACTTACAGCGGGAGACGGCGCTGCCGCCCGGAAGCTCTTAGCCGCAGGAGCCGTGATATACGGAGAGAGCCGGGCCCAGGAGCTAATAAAAGAGGTGAATGGTGAGGAATGTTGATTCCCCGTCATTCACCTTTTTTTGCGCTATACCAGCTTTCCGCTGTCATCCAGATATATCACCGGCGCCATGCCCGTTATGAGCAGCACCATGTCGTCGTAATCCGTGTCGCGGTTGCTGCGGCTGTATATGGGGCGGATCTGCACCTCGCCGCTTATGGTGCCGAACACGGCGGCGTTGGGCATCTGGTTTCGGATATAGCCGCGAAGCTGCTCATAGAGCACGCTCCCGTCCTCCACCGTCCCCAGCGGCACTCCGTTTATAAATACCCCCTGGGCAAGCTTTACCCCTGTGGCCGCGCACAGCAGCCTGTCTGTCAAAACACGGCTGTCCCCTGACGCAGGTGTCAGGGAGAGCCGGTAGGAACAGCTGACCTCCGGCATCCGAGCAGGGCCGGAGACTATCTCCTCCGCCGCGTTTACAGCCACGGTTTCGCTCCTGTCGGCGGCGGAAGGGGCGTATAGCCCGTCCAGCTGACAGCCGTTTACCGCCACCTTGAAGCACAGATCCACGTTTGCCGCCAGCATCAGCAGCAGCGCAAAAGAACCCAGCACCAGTTTTTTCCACATGTAAGACCACCTCCACGGTTAACATAACTCAAATCACAGCGGCGGTCAACAGCTTCGACAAAACTGGTGCAAAGGATGGATTTTTCGCTCTCAGGACTGTAGGACAGCCGGCTCCAGGGCGCAGATCTCCGTGACGGACACCTCAAAGGCGGTCTTTTCCACGGGGCCTGTGTCAGTGACCTTTATGTAGCTGCGGCTCTGTATCCTGCCCTCCAGGCGCACCTCTGTCCCAACGCCCCAGAGGGCGGCGTCTCTGGCTTTTATGCCCCAGCAGATGCAGGGCAGGTAGTCTGAGCGGCCATAGCGCCGGTTCACCGCCACCATAAGGTCGCAGATATCCCGGCCCATGGGAGTCGTGCGCAGATTCGGCTCCTTGCACAGGGTACCTGTAAGCTGAACAAGGTTTATATCCTCGCTGTCGCAGAAGCACAGCTCCTTTGCAAAGACTGTGATTATGAGCTTCGCCCCGTCGCCGCGGCGGTTATTGAAGGTGCGCAGCTGGCCGGTGACGCAGAGCTTTTCCGCCTCCTGCACCTCCAGCGCCTCAAGCTGCCCCCGGCGCAGGACGATGTTTATAGTGTCCGCGTTCCCGGACAGCCGCCGGACCTCCAGCGGGAAGCTGTAGAAATTCTGCCCACGGCTGGTGTGGGAGAAAACGGGGCTGCCGGCCATCTGACCGCACAGCTTCGTGTAATTGTTTTCAGATATCATGTCCATGCTCATTGCCGTCCTTTTCGTTGAGATACTTAAATCTATTAGGCGCGGCACTTGAATATGACCGGAAAAACGGTTATAATATTCAGCAGTATAAATACAAGGAGAGCGGTTCAGATGGATATAAAAGATATACTTGAAAAGTGCGACCATACTCTGCTGAGGGTGGATTGCAGCAGCGACGAGATACGCACCCTCTGCGATCAGGCCATTAAATACAACTGTGCCAGCGTGTGCATACCGCCCTGCCATGTGGCGGGGGCCAAGCGCTACGTGCAGGGGAAGATGAAAATATGTACCGTCATCGGTTTTCCGAACGGATATATGACCACTGCCGCAAAAGCCTTTGAGACGGCGGACGCCGTAAAAAACGGGGCCGACGAGATAGACATGGTGATAAATCTCTCCATGGTAAAGGACGGCTGCTGGGATGATGTGGCCAGGGATATCGCCGCTGTGCGCCAGGCCTGCCCCGGCCATATCATGAAGGTCATCATAGAGTGCTGCCTGCTGACGGAAGAGGAAAAGATCCGAATGTGCAGTATCGTGTCCCAGTCGGGGGCGGAATATATCAAGACCTCCACAGGCTTTTCCAAGGGCGGAGCCACACGGGAGGACGTGGGTCTCATGCGGGCAAACTGCCCGGAGACCGTCAAGGTCAAGGCCGCCGGCGGCATTTCCTCATTGCAGGACGCGGAGGACTTTATCGCCCTGGGCGCGGAGAGACTGGGCACCAGCCGTATCGTGAAGCTTGCCATGGAGCAGGATAAGTTTGAGGGCGCCCCTCAGGAGAACTACTGACAGTCATATCCTCGCGGTGATGAGGCGTCTGAGCAGCGTGCATACGGCAATGCCCGGAATAGAGAGGGCAAACCACAGCAGCAGAAACTGCGGGCAGATCTGACCCAGAAGATTATATGGCATGCCTGAGTAATCCCAGACCTGCCAGTGGAGCCGGAGATTTACAAGGCAGCCGGTGAAAAATTCCACAGTGGTGATCACGGCCGCGCTTAGTATCCACTTTTTCAGCAGGGCCATCTCAGCCATGCTGATGAGATACATGAGCGTAAAACACAGCCCGCCGCAGAGAATCATGGCCCAATGTGTCCAGCCGCGCCACAGCAGCTCCGCAAGACCGTAGAGCAGTCCGCCCACGGTATAGACAAGAATAAATTCCGTTTTCATCATCTCCCGGTGCTATCTTTTCCCGGAGACGGTATTTTAATCCATGCCCATGAATATATTTGAGTAAAAAGTCTTGACAAAAGGCGGATTAATTGTTATATTATCAAGGCTAAAACAAAGTAGGTACGGCATCCCCGACCTCACCCGGCGGCATTGAGCCAGCTGTGGTCAATCAAGCATTGCCCCCTCAGGGGGATAACGGTGTTTTTTTGCGCGGATGCTGTGCATCCGCGCTTTTTATTATCCGGAGGTGTTTTATATCGCAAACGCTGTTCATCAAATCAACGAAGAGATCACAGACAAGGAAATCCGCCTGATTGGCGACGAAGGGGAGCAGCTTGGCATTATGTCTGCCGAAGAGGCACTCAGGATTGCCGCTGAACGGGAACTGGATCTGGTCAAGATCGCTCCGGGCTCCGTCCCCCCTGTCTGCAAGGTAATGGACTATGGCAAGTTCCGTTTCGAGCAGACCAAAAAAGAGAAGGAAGCCAAGAAGAACCAGCGGGTTATAGAGATCAAGGAGATCCGCATGTCCCCCGGCATCGGAGACAATGACTTCAGCACCAAGCTCAAGAACGGGCAGAAGTTTCTCAACGATGGTGACCGGGTGAAGGTATCTGTGCGCTTTCGCGGCAGAGAGAGGGCCCATACCGATATTGGGCTGGAGCTTTTGAGGGATTTCGCGGAGAAATGCGCGGAGATCGCGAATATGGACAAGGCGCCCAAGCTTGAGGGCAGAAACATGTCCATGTTCCTGTCACCGAAACCCCAGGCACCGGCGAAAAAGCCGGCAAAACCAAAAGCGCCCAAGGCTGCTGAGGCCGAGGAATAAACTTAGTATACAGCGGGGAATTCCCTGTATTAACCCAGTTACGGAAGGAGAAAATATCATGCCCAAACTGAAAACCCATAGCGGTGCAAAGAAGAGATTTAATCTCACCAAGACCGGCAAGGTCAAACGCGCACACGCATTCAAAAGCCATATCCTCACCAAGAAGGACACCAAGCGCTGCCGCCGTCTGCGTTCCGAGACGTTTGCCGACGTGACCAACGAAGCGACTATCAAGAAAATGATCCCTTACAAATAAGGGCAGACGGTATATAGGAGGATAATCAAATGGCAAGAGGTAAAGGCGCAATGATGACCCGCAAGCACAGAAATAAGATTCTTGGTCTTGCAAAGGGCTACTGGGGCAACAAGTCCCGTCACTATAAAATGGCAAATGAGCAGCTGATGAAGTCCGGCCGCTATGCTTACGTTGGCCGTAAGCAGAAGAAGAGAGACTTCCGCAAGCTGTGGATCACCCGTATCAGCGCAGGCTGCAAGATGAACGGAATGAATTATTCCACCTTCATGCACGGTCTGAAGCTCGCCGGCGTAGATATGAACCGCAAGATGCTCTCCGAGATCGCCATCCACGATCCCATCGCCTTCACCGCCCTGTGCGACATGGCAAAGAGCGCAAAGTAATTGAATTACTTATAAAAACCTCCGCTGTGTAAAACAGCGGAGGTTTTGCGCGGCAGGGACAGCGGGCGATTCGTGAATCGCCCCTACGAAATCGGGAGAGATCTATTCTGTCAAAGGCGATTGGATATCTTAAGATGAATGCGTCGAAAGAAATTCACAGGGATGATCCGCAGATGGTGACGTGGCAGCGCTCATTTCACGATCATGTTGTAAGAAACGAGCAGGATTTTCAAAGGATCTGGCAGTATATTGAAACAAACCCTGTCAAATGGACGGAGGATTGTTTCTATTGCCCAGACCCTGCCAAATAATTCTCCCCTTGCCCACAGGGGAGGAGTTGTAGTATTATAGCGGCATGGATAATGTAACGCAGAAAAAGAGCTTAAAAGCCGTATACAGATTTTGCCCGGCGGCACATGTCACGGCGCTTGTGAGCGCGGTGCTGATAGTGCTGCACCTTGTCACAAGGCAGGACCGGGCCCTTATGGCGCGGCTGTCTGAAAATGTGGTGCGGCCAATTCACGCTTTTCTTGCAGACCTGTGTTCAAAGGTGCCGTTCTCTGTGGCGGAGCTTGTAATATACTGTGTGGCTGTTGCAGTTTTGGTTTACATAATATTTCAGACGGTCAGAATGATTACCAGGCCGGAGAAGCTGAAGCGCCTTTATATTACCATTGTCAAGCTGCTGGCGCTGGGACTTGCGGTGTACGCCGGGTTCTGCCTTTTGTGGGGGGTGTACTACTATGGGGACGATTTTCAGACCTCAAGCGGACTGGAGAGCAGCGCAATAAGCACTGAACAGCTCCAGACGGTGACGGAGTATTTCGCCGCGCTTACAAACGAGTACGGCGACAAGGTCGAGCGTGACGGGGAGGGACTCTATACCGCAGACCGTATCGCTATTTTGAACCGGTCGTCGGAGGTATTTGAAAATGTGGAGAAGCAATTCCCCTGCCTTCAGGGCGACGCTATAGACGCAAAGCCCTTTGCCCTTTCAAAGCTCATGAGCTACACGGATTTTACCGGCTTTTTCTTCCCTTTTACCGGGGAAGCCAATGTGAACATAGACTTTCCGCCCAGCCTTTTTGCCTCCACGGTGGCCCACGAGCTGTCCCACCAGAGGGGAGTGGCCAAGGAGCAGGAGGCCAATTTTGTGGCGGTGCTGGCAAGCCTCAGCTATGGCGACGCGGATTATTGCTATTCCGCCTGCCTGCTGGCCTATACGCATCTGGGAAACGCCCTGTATAAGGCCGACAGGGACGCCTGGAAACAGGTGTACGGCAGCCTGAGCGACAACGTTTTGCGGGACATCGCCGCCAACCGGGAATACTGGAACCAATACAAGACCCCTGTGCAGGCGGTCTCCAACACGGTGTACGAGAGCTTTTTGCAGAGCTACGACCAGAAGCTGGGGCTAAAAAGCTACGGAGCCTGTGTGGATCTGCTGGTGAATTATTATTACGAGGACGCACTTGAATATCTGAAGGACTAAAAAAATGCCCGGCCCTTTCGGCGGGGTTTTTTAGTTCTTCAAGCTGTGCAGGGGGGCGGGTATACGGCCGCCTCTGGATACAAACTCGGCTGAGGAGCCCCTGTGCAGCGGCATTACCGGCGCTGTGCCCAGCAGACCGCCGAAGTCCACCCTGTCGCCCACATCCTTGCCTTTTGCCGGGATGAGCCGCACGGCGGTGGTCTTGTTGTTCACCATGCCTATGGCGGCTTCGTCGGCAATAATGGCGGAGATGGTCTCGGCGGGGGTGTCGCCGGGGACGGCTATCATGTCAAGACCCACGGAGCACACGCAGGTCATGGCTTCCAGCTTGTCTATGGACAGTGCGCCCGCCTCCACGGCGGATATCATGCCCGCGTCCTCGGACACGGGGATAAACGCGCCGGAGAGACCGCCCACATGGCTTGAGGCCATAACGCCGCCTTTTTTCACCGCGTCGTTTAACAGCGCCAGGGCGGCTGTGGTGCCGTGGGTGCCGCACTTTTCAAGGCCCATTATCTCCAGAATTTCGGCCACGCTGTCGCCCACCGCCGGGGTGGGGGCCAGAGACAGGTCCACAACTCCGAAGGGCACGTCCAGCCGCTTTGAGGCCTCCTGAGCTACAAGCTGACCCATGCGGGTTATTTTAAAGGCGGTCTTTTTCACAGTCTCCGCCACCACGTCGAAGGGCTGACCCTTGCAGTCTCTCAGCGCGTGGGCCACAACTCCAGGCCCGGAGACGCCCACGTTTATGACGCACTCCGGCTCGCCCACACCGTGGAAAGCGCCGGCCATAAAGGGGTTATCCTCCACGGCATTGGCAAACACCACAAGCTTTGCGCAGCCTACCGGGTCTATCTGCGCCATATCGCGGATTATCTTACCCATCAGTGCCACGGCGTCCATGTTTATACCGGCTCTGGTGGAGGCCACGTTTATGCTGGCGCAGACAAGCTCGGTCTCCGTGAGGGCCGTGGGAATGGAGCGGATGAGCCGCAGGTCGCTCTCGGTAAAGCCCTTGTGACAGAGCGCCGAAAAGCCGCCTATGAAGTTCACGCCCACCGCCTTTGCCGCCCTGTCCAGCGTCATCGCAAGGGGAGTGTAGTCCTCCGCCTCACAGCTTGCCGCCACAAGGGATATGGGGCTTACAGAGATACGTTTGTTCACAATGGGGATGCCGAACTCCCTCTCTATGGCGCAGCCGGTCTCAACCAGCTTCTCCGCCCGGCGGCATATCTTCTCGTATATTCTGGCGCAGCAGCTATGTATGTCCCTGTCGGCGCAGTCCAGAAGGTTTATGCCCATTGTGACTGTGCGCACGTCCAGATGCTGCTGGTCTATCATCTCTATGGTTTGCAGTATCTCACTGCTGTTTATAAGATAGCTCATATGCGCCTCAGATCCTGTGCATGGCTTCAAAAATATCCTGCCGCTGTATGTGGATATCCAGACCCCGCTCCATGCCCTTCTCCTTGAGATATCTGTCAAGCTGATCGAAGGGGGCCGTGCAGTCGGCCAGATCCACCAGCATTATCATGGCGAAATATTCCTGCATAAGGGTCTGGCTGATGTCCAGAATGTTTATCTCTTTTCCCGCCAGCAGCGCTGTCACATAGGCGGTTATGCCCTTGGCATCCCTGGCAAATACGCTCACAATTGCTTTCATGGCTTTCTCCTTTGATTTGAGTTGGCTAAATTATACGCGAAAAAAGAAAAATTTCAACAGTTTCGCGGTGGAGACGCGCTTTTTCTCCGCTGTGTATAAAAACAGCTGTAAAATTTCTTTCAACCCTTGCGAAAAGCGGCTTTGTTATATATAATTACAGTGTCTGCGGCGGCAGAAAGCGGATGTTTTTCAGCGGCCGCCCGTTCGGCTTTCCAGCCGGTATACCGCGCCTGTTTTTGGGATATGCTCAGACAGGGCGCTGTTGACGGATTGAGATAACAGTCAGAAAGGATAGAAACGATGGAAAAATTATACGGTAAAGACCTGCAGCTTATGGCTGACAGGGCGCGGCTGCTGGCGGTGGACGCCATACACACCGCCGCGTCAGGTCATCCGGGCGGATCGCTCTCCTGCATGGATATGCTCACTGCGCTGTACTTTAATGAGATGAATATTGACCCGAAAAATCCCGGATGGGAGGACAGAGACCGCTTTGTGCTCTCCAAGGGCCACTGTGCTCCGGCGCTGTACTCGGTGCTGGCGCTGCGGGGCTACTTCCCGGTGGAGGATCTGAAGCTGCTGCGCTCCATAAAGGCGCATCTGTCCGGCCACCCGGATATGCGCCACGTGCCCGGCGTGGATATGTCTACCGGCTCTCTGGGCCAGGGACTCAGCGCCGCCGTGGGCATGGCGCTCACCGCGAAATACAAAAAGCAGACCTGCCGCACCTATGCTGTCTGCGGCGACGGAGAGCTGGCCGAGGGCCAGATATGGGAGGCCGTGATGGCCGGGGCCAAGTGGAAGCTGGATAACCTCTGCTTATTCGTGGATGTGAACGGCCTGCAGATAGACGGCAAGACCGCCGACGTCATGCCCACCGAGCCGCTGGATAAGAAGTTTGAGGCCTTCAACTGGAACGTTATCAAGATAGACGGCCACAATTTCGACCAGATCCTCGCCGCGCTTAAAAAGGCCGGAGAGACTAAGGGCGCTCCCACGGTGATCATTGCCGCCACGGTAAAGGGCAAGGGCGTGTCCTTCATGGAGAATCAGGCCGGCTGGCACGGCAAGGCCCCGGACGATGAGCAGTTTGCCAAAGCAAAGGCAGAGCTTGAAGCCGCGATAAGAGAACTGGAGGGCAAGTGATATGGCAGGAAAGATAGCAACACGCAACGCCTATGGCGAGGCTCTTGTGAAGCTGGCGGAGAAGTATCCGCAGCTGGTGGTCCTGGACGCGGATCTGTCCGGCGCCACCATGTCAAAGTTTGTTGCCGCCGCCTATCCGGACAGGTTTTTTGACTGCGGCATAGCGGAGTGCAATATGACGGGCATTGCCGCCGGTATGGCTGCCAGCGGGCTGAAGCCCTTTACAAACACCTTTGCCATATTCGCGGCGGGCCGTGCCTAGGAGCAGGGGAGAAATTCCGTGGCCTATCCCCGCATGAATGTGACTGTGGTGGGTTCCCACGGCGGAGTGTCTGTGGGCGAGGACGGCGCCACCCACCAGTGCGTGGAGGATTTCGCCCTTATACGGGCTATCCCCGGTATGCTGGTCTGCTGCCCCTGCGACGGGCACGAGATGGAGCTTGCGGTAGAGGCGCTTATAAACTATGACGGCCCTGCCTACCTGCGCCTTGAGAGACCTGCCACCGGCATCTTTACAGACGAGATAGAGGGCTATGAGTTTAAGCTTGGAAAGGGCGTCACTCTGGCAGACGGCCGGGACGCCACAGTCATTGCAAACGGCCTCATGGTGGAGAAGGCCCTGAAGGCGGCGGAGCTTTTGAAGGCGGAGGGCATCTCCCTGCGCGTCATAGATATGCACACTGTAAAGCCGCTGGATGAGGAGCTGGTTTTGAAGGCCGCAAAGGAGACGGGCTGCATCGTCACCAGCGAGGAGCACTCGGTGGTAGGCGGCCTGGGCGGGGCGGTCTGTGAATTTCTCAGCGGCACATATCCCGTGCCGGTGCTGCGCCACGGCGTAAACGACGAGTTTGGCCGCAGCGGCACTGCAAACGCTGTGCTGGAATATTTCGGCCTTACAGCGGAGGGTATCGCAGCAAAGGTCAGAGCGGCTGTAAGATAAAAAAAATAAAAAAACTTACGGCCGTCGGCGGGCAGCTATGCCCTCCGGCGGCCGGAGCCGTATGAGCTGAGACATCGAAACGGAGGTACAATATGGAACTGAGGCTTGACAATACCAAAACCTATGCCATTGCCCTTGAGGGCGGCGGCGCCAAGGGCGGCTATGAGATAGGCGCATGGCGGGCGCTGGAAGAGGCGGGCATAAAATATAACGCCGTGTCCGGCACCTCTGTGGGGGCGCTGAACGGGGCGCTGATGGTCATGCGCGACCTGGACAGAGCAGAGCGCGCCTGGAAGGATATCCGCCTGTCAAAGGTGATAGATATCGACGAGAATGAGGAAGAGGGGCTGCGCAAGGTGCTCAGCGGGGATATTGAACTGGCCGACATACATGAGCTTATCCCGCAGGCCTTTGATATCATAAAAAACCGGGGCCTGGACGTGGCGCCCCTGCGCACCTGGGTAAGGGAAGTTGTGGATGAAAAGCTGGTGAAGAAGTCGAATATTGATTTCTATGTGTCCACCGTGTCCCTCACTGACCGGAAGGCGCTGGAGATAAGGATAAACGACCTGCCTGAGGAGGAGATATGCGACATGCTGCTGGCAAGCGCCTATCACCCCACCTTCCGGCTTGAAAAGCTTGGGGGAAAGCTATATACCGACGGCGGCTTTGTGGACACCCTGCCCCTGCACGCGCTGGTGGCCAACGGCTACAGGGATATCATCGCCATCCGCATACCCGGCCACGGCATAGAGAAACGCTTCAAAATGCCGGAGGATGTAAACGTCACAGTTATTGACACTAACGCGGATCTGGGCGGAGTGCTGTATTTTGACGCGGAGCAGTCCAAGCACGATATGGATATCGGATATCTGGACGCAAAGCGGGTGCTCTACGGCCTGTATGGGACGCATTACTACGTAGAGAGGACTATCGGCGACAGGGACGCGCTGAATATCCTCATTGACAGGCTCTATGACACGAAAGAACACAGCAGCCTGCGGGAGCTGTGCGAAAGGGAGCTGCCGCGCATAGCGCGGAAAATGGACGCTGAACGGGGAGACTACTATGAGCTGCTCATAGCCCTGCTGGAAGCCGAGGCGGAGCGGCTGAAAATAGAGCCGCTGAACATTATGACGGATAAGGAGCTTATGGGGAAGATAAAGGCGGCAGAGCTATAAAGCCCGGAGAAAAGGCCCTGCTGAGACATTTACAGCATAAAAAAAGCATGTCGTTCCAAAGCCGTGGGGCTGAGGAACGGCAGCTTTTTTTGTTTTGATACGGCGGCAGAGGCCATTCAGGGCTTTACGGCTCTGGTGGCCACAAAGCTGGGGATGTTGAATTCATGGAGCCGGCCCTCGCCGTTGGTGTCCTCATAGAGCGCGGTGAGTATAAAGCCCGCCTCAAGCTGGCCGCCAAGCTGCTCGTCCAGCGTGTGGGAAAACTGCACGCCGCTGTCCTCATCCTGGAGCTGCCGCATCTGTTCGGGATTTTTCAGCGGGTCAAAGGGGAGAGAGTTTAAAAGATACCGCTCGTCCGTGTCGAAAATAAAGTTTATGCCGTTATCCAGACCTGCCAGCAGCACACCGCCGGAGTTGAGCACCCGGAAGCACTCCCGCCAGATGGGGCGCACATGCTGGACATAGCTGTTGGACACCGGATGGAAGATAAGGTCAAATTCCCCGTCGAAAAAAGGCAGAGGCTTTGTCATGTCCGCCTGCACAATGCGTATGCTGTAGCCCTCCCGGAGGGACACCATACGCTCGCTGTCAAGCTGCCTTGTGGAGTAGTCCAGCACCGTGCACTCAGCGCCAAGGGCGGCGAAGATCGGCGTCTGCTGGCCGCCGCCGCTGGCAAGCCCCAGCACCTTCTTACCGCGAAGCTGGCCAAACCAGTCGTGGGGTACGGTCTTTGTCGGGGTGAGCAGCATGTCCCACTGCCCGGCCAGAGCGGACAGGTATGCCTCGTGGCTGATGGGCTTGCCCCACTCCCAGCCCTCATCTATCCAGCGGTCTATGGTCTGTGAATTTATATCCTGATAGTTCATGCTTTTTCCTTCTCCTTTTCCGGCAGCTCGCTCACAAGCGCCGCGCCGAGAATAAGTACCGCGCCCAGCACGTCAAACCAGCCCAGCGGCTCCTTCAGCAGCAGCGCCGACAGCAGCACCGCCACCACAGGGTCAATATAGCTGAGTATGGCCAGTGTCTGGGCCTTCAGGTCGTCCATGGAGCCAAAGTACATGAGATAGGCCAATCCCGTGTGTATAACGCCCAGTATTACCAGCATCAGCACCATAAACGCCGTCAGTGCCGCGCCCGTAAAGCCGCCGGTGAAAATGTTATACGGCAGCAGGACCAGCACGGATATCACAAGCTGCGTTATGGTCCTGTCATAGGCGGAGATATTGCCCATCTTCTTGTTGCTGACGACTATGCAGGCGTACAATACCGCCGCGCCCAGCGCCAGAAAGACGCCCTTCAGCTCACCTGCGGCCGGGATCCCGTTTTTGGCCACGCCTGAGACAAACACCATTCCCGCCAGCGCCGCGATAACGCACAGCGCTTTGCGCAGGGTCATCTTCTCCTTGAAAACAAAGGGGGAGATCGCCACCAGGATTATGGGGGCCAGATAGTAGCACAGCGTTGCCGTGGCCACGGTCGTATATCGGTAGGCTTCAAAAAGCAGTATCCAGTTAAAGCCCAGCATAGCCCCGGACAGACACAGCAGGGGCAGATTGCGCCTGATGTTGGCCCAGGAGAGATGAGAGCGTTTTGTGAACAGCACCAAAAGCAGAAACGGCGCGCCGATAAGCCCGCGTATCATGGCGGTCACCGAGGACGCCAGCGGAATATACCGCACAAAAACGCCCATGGTGCCGTATATAAACATGGCTGTCACTACCTTGAGCTTTGCGGAGCGTGTCCTGCCCATTGCCTTTTCCCCCTGCGTTACTGACATGATTTGTTATTTTAACACAATAGGGCAATAAAGAAAAGAGTGTTTGTTGTGATTTGGGGCCTGCTGTGATACAATAACCAAAACCATAAAAGGGACGGTAATTATATGAAAATTCAGCGGGAATACCCAAGGTTCACCATTACACAAAAAGGCGCGCGCTGGGTGGAAGGCGGGCACCCTTGGATATATGAGGCGGAGCTGCTGTCCCAGGAGGGGACGGCGGAAAACGGCGGCCTTGTGGACGCGGTAAGCGAGAAGGGAAAGTATCTGGGCACCGGCTTTCTGAGCCGGGAGAGCAAGATAAGGATAAGACTCATCTCCCGCAACGCCAACGACAGCTTTGACGAGAATTTCTGGCGGCGCCGGGTGAAATACGCCTGGGACTACCGCAAGACGGTCATGGGCGGGGATACAGGCTGCTGCCGGGTGATCTTCGGCGAGGCGGACGGCTTTCCGGGCCTTACGGTGGACAGATTTTCGGACATCCTTGTGACACAGACCCTGTCTGTGGGCATGGAAAAGCTGAAGGGCCTGCTGTTGCCCATAATTATGCAGACTCTCCGTGAGGACGGGCAGAACATAAGCGGCATATATGAGAGAAACGATGTGGCCATACGCGCCCTGGAGGGGCTGGAGCAGAACAAGGGCTCAGGCGGAAGGGCTGACGCATCCGGAGAGCACGTTTACGGAGATATGTGAAAACGGCGTTTTTTACAGGGTGGATGTGGAAAACGGGCAGAAGACCGGCTTCTTCCTTGACCAGAAGTATAACAGGCTGGCTGTGGCAAGGCTTGCCAGAGGGAAAAAGGTGCTGGACTGCTTTACTCACACGGGCTCCTTCGCATTGAACGCGGCGCTGGGCGGGGCGGAGCATGTGACAGGGGTGGACGTTTCCGCCGCCGCAATAGAGCTGGCGCGGGAAAATGCCCGGAGAAACGGCCTTGAGGACAAAACGGAGTTTATAGCCGCCGATGTGTTCGACCTGCTGCCGAAGCTTGCGGAGAAGGGCGGTGCGCCATATGACTTCATTATCCTTGACCCGCCTGCCTTTACAAAGTCCAGAAAGACCGTGGAGGGCGCGGAGCTGGGTTATAAGGAGATAAACTACCGGGCACTTAAGCTGCTGCCAAGGGGCGGATATTTTGCCACTGCCTCATGCAGCCACTTTATGCCGTCGGAGCTGTTTGTAAGGATGCTCCGCTCGGCCGCCGCGGACGCGGGCGTGGAGCTGCGCCAGATCGAGGCCCGCCAGCAGGCCCCCGACCACCCCATACTGTGGAACGTACCGGAGACCGATTATCTGAAATTCTATATATTCCAGGTGGTGTGAGGCAATTTGTGCTTGCTTTATTTGGCAGAGTAAATTATCATATGTCCATATAATAGAGAAAGCTGAGTGATGTAATTGGAATTTAATGTAAACAGCCCTGCCCTGTTTTTGATTGCGGGCATTATCATCGCTGTGGTGCTGGCCCAGTCCGCGTACTTCCTTGTGAAGGCGTGGCGCCGGGGAAAGGCCATAGGCATGAGCCAGGATAAGCTCAGGAGGATCGCCGTAACGGCGGCAGTGTTCACTATTGCCCCGGCCGTGGCCATTGTCATAAGCGTGATCACCCTGGCAAAGGATCTGGGCGTGCCCCTGCCCTGGCTGCGGCTGAGTGTGGTGGGCTCCCTCTCATATGAGACCATCGCCGCCACCAACGCCGAGAGCGCCATGGGCCTCACCTTCGGCCAGGTCAGCTCCCTTACGGCCACGCAGTATGTGACCATCGCAAGCGTTATGACCGTGAGTATTATGGTGGGCATATGGCTTGTGCCGGTGATCGGCAAGAAGCTCCAGAACGGCGTGATTTCCCTGGAAAACAGAGACAAAAAATGGGGCGATATTTTCTCCGCCTCCATGTTTATCGGCATGATCTCCGCTTTCCTGGGCTATGTGTTCTGCGATTTTTCACAGGTCTTTTCCGGCAATACCGCAGGGCTGGTGCCGCCGCTGGTGATGGCGGTGTCGGCGCTGGTGATGTGCGCCTCCGGCATAGCCGTCAAAAAGCTTAAATGGCGCTGGATATCGGACTATGCGCTGCCTATAAGCCTCATTGCGGGCATGGCCAGCGCCATTCCCATAACAGCGTGGCTGGGTTAAGGAGGGACGGAACAATGAAGAAAAACATGTCATACATGGACTCCGTCCACAGAGACGGCCGTATCTGGAACATCTTGGTCATGATAATACTGTTCATGTTCCCCATATCCGCAGCCCTTATTTACGATGTCGTTCCGGACTGGCACGGCTTCCTGATGGGCATCATCGCCACCGCGCCCATGTACTGGGCCGTGGCCGTGGTGGAGACCATTACATATGTGCCGATGCTTGGCGCCGGCGGCTCATACCTGTCCTTTGTGACCGGAAACATCGCAAACCTCAAGCTGCCGGTAGCGCTGAACGCCCTTGGGCAGGCGGATGTGAAGGTCACTACGGAGGAGGGCGAGATAGTCTCTACGATCGCCATAGCCGTGTCCAGTATTGTGACCACGCTCATTATCATTCTGGGCGTTATCCTTATCACTCCGCTTACCCCCATTCTGAACGCCCCCGTGCTGGCTCCCGCCTTTGCGCAGATACTGCCGGCCCTGTTCGGCGGTCTTGGTGTGGTGTTCATATCCAAGAACTGGAAGATCGCCATAGCTCCCGTGATACTGATGCTGGTGCTGTTCATCCTTATCCCAGCGCTGAACACGGGCACGGTTGGCATCATGGTGCCGGTGGGCGTGCTGTTTACTCTGGGCGTGTCCAGAATAATGTATAAAAAGAATCTGCTGTAAGGAGCTGAAAACGGATGATTGTTTTATATGTGGTGCTGGCGCTGATAGTGCTGTTTTTCGCCCTGGTGCTGTTCAGAACGGCAAAGTTCAAACCGGCGGCAGAGGAGAAGCAGAGCTTCGGAGACATAAAATTTGACAGGGACGCGGCAGAGGACGCGCTGGCGGAGCTTGTAAGGTGCCGCACGGTGTCCTATGACGACCACTCTCTTGAGGATGACGGAGAGTTTGAAAAGCTCATCGGCAAGCTGCCGGAGCTTTACCCCAATGTGGCGGCGATCTGCCCTATGGAGCGGCTTGCCGACAGGGGACTGCTGTTTCACTGGAAGGGCAGGACTGAGGGGGAGTGCGCTGTACTGATGGCCCATTACGACGTTGTGCCGGTGGAAGAGGCAAACTGGGAAAAGCCACCCTTTGACGCGACAGTGGAAAACGGCGTGATGTGGGGGCGCGGCACCCTCGACACCAAGGTCACCTTCAACGGCATCCTCTCCGCCGCGGAAAACCTTATAAAGCAGGGCTTTACACCGGAAAACGACATCTACTTCGCCTTCTCCGGCGGGGAAGAGGTCAACGGCCAGGGCGCGATCCACATCGTGGATTACTTTAAGTCCCATCACATCGAGCCGGAACTGGTGCTGGACGAGGGCGGCGCGGTCGTGGAGAACGTGTTCCCCGGCGTAAAGCAGCCCTGCGCCCTCATCGGCATCGCGGAGAAGGGTATGCTGAACCTGGAATACAGCATCGCCTCCGCCGGCGGACACGCCTCCGCGCCAAAGCCCCATACCCCGGTGGGCAGACTGTCCATGGCCTGCGTGAAGCTGGAGAGCCACCCGTTCAGGGCCCATGTGACAAAGCCTGTGGCGCAGATGTTCGACACACTGGGGCGGCATTCCGGCTTTGCCTACCGCATGATCTTTGCAAATCTCTGGTGCTTTGGCTGGGTGCTGGATATGATATGCAAAAAGAGCGGCGGCGAGCTGAACGCCCTTATGCGCACCACCGTCGCCTTCACCCAGATGAGCGGCAGCAAGGCGCCGAACGTTATCCCGCCCTCCGCGTCCATGGTTTCCAATATGCGCCTGAACCCTGAGGACTCGGTGGATTCTGCCGTCAAATATGTTAAGCGGACTATCCGGGACAAGGATATAAATCTGACCGTGGG
>CAYFSB010000010.1:2981-16648 GCA_964345655.1 uncultured Oscillospiraceae bacterium | reverse complement strand
GCCTGTCCTCTATACGGTCGCAGCCCTCAGGCGGATGGCTGGTGTAGAGGGCGTCATGGTTTCCGTGTACATATAAAAGCGGAGCACGCCCCATAGTTACAAGGAAGCTCAGATATTCAGCCTTCAAATCGCCACAGGACAAAATCAGATCAATATCACTGAGCATTCCGGGCTTATAATAGTCCCACAGATAGGAACTCTCTTCATCTGAAATCAGTAATAGCTTCACAGCTGCACTTCCTCCGCCACCGGCGGTATCTCATCTCTGTACAGTCCCAGTACTCTCACTGTGTCCAGCGATTCAGGCAGCAGCTCATCCGCCTTGGGCATGCTTCCGTCCACATTATCGCAAAACCAGTCCATATTTATTATCTCTTCAGGGCTGAAGCTTATGCTTCCGTCATTTCTTATATTACCGCTTTGGTCAGTGATCCTGCCGCCAAATGGGTCAAGGCTTCCGGCTATGATATCTCCCTTTAATATTTCGGCCAGATGCCTTACGCCGTCAGGCATCGTATCACTGAGCTGGACGTCTATTACGCCGCTGCTCATTCCCCACCAGTAGTTTATAGCCTGCTGGCGGCCCCTGTCCTTAAGCGCATCCCAGGCGCCGCTGAAGATACTCAGTATCACCTGCTCATAGAAGCGGCCCCAGTCCCAGCATGGTACGGCAAGCGGGAAAAGGCTGCCGTCGTTTTGAAGCTTGTATGTGCCCCACTCCAGTGCCCAGTGCTCATTTTCGGAGTTTGTGGCATCACGGTTTGATATAACTGTAATGCCTTGCTCTATAAAATTCATCAGCGGGTCACCGGCGGTACAGGTCCAGAGCAGTCTTACTCGCGCCCTTGGATTTGTAAGCCTTGCGCCAAGGGCAAAGGCGTTTATAGAGGCGGGCACGCCCACGATGGGATAGTTTGCCACATAGCCTATGGTGTCCTGCTCGGCCATAGCCCCGGCTATGGCGCCGGTTATAAATTTGCTCTCGTATATGCGGCTGTAGTAGGTCCTCACTCCGGTGTAAGGCAGGGATATTGAGCAGTTCAAAACACGTAGCTCCGGGTGCAGCGCGGCAATCTTTCGGCAGGCTGATATCATCTGGGGAGTAGTGGCAAAGATCAGCTCCGCGCCGTCCGCCACAGCCTGCTCCATGACCCTGTCGTATTCGTGTTCAAATTCAAAGTAAGATTTTATGCTTACTTTATTGCCCAGAGCCTTTTCCAGATACTCCTGCCCATGCACATGGGCACGTGTCCAGGCACTTTTCTGAGGGTCAAAGGAATAGATAAAGGCTGCGTTTATATGATCGGTATGCCCGACACTGAGCAGCTTTGATATGATGCCTTTGTCGTGCTCCGACGGCTCGGTGCTTACGGCGATGGGCTGGGCCTTTAAAAGATTTTTTATGTCCGGCCAGACGGTCGCCAGATTCTTGGTCAGCTCTGCTGCGGTCTGATCCTTTATTTCGGCAAAGGTAAATACCTGCAACCACACCAGCAGTGCATCCGCCGGTGTAATACTAAGTTTTTCAGCATTAAGATGGTCAAATGCTGTGCGAAAATGGGTATATCCCGCAATATAACTGCGTTTCTCCTCCAGAGTCCACACATGGTCGGCCTCAAAACCCAGCGCCGCCTGAAGCTTCGTATAACTGCCAAGCGCGCTGAATTTCACCTGATACAGCCCGGCCAGCTGGTAGAAATTCATGAACTCGTAGTATATTTGTACAGACAGATCCTCCGAATACTCCGGAACAATGCGTGTCACATATCCGGAGATGGCGGGGGAGTCGTAGCTTTTCAGGACGCTTACGCGCTTGTTGCCCTCCTGGACATAGAATCTTCCCATATACTCAAAGCACTTTATCGGGTCGCGAATACCTTCATCGCCCAGATGCGCGTTGCACAGGCTTATCCATTTGGCGGCAAACTCACTGTTTTCCGACAGAATCGGCATAAAATTCCCGGCAAAGGCCGCCCGGCGCCCGGCGCTCTTTATACCAACGATCTGCTCCGCGGGAATATCCACAAGGCCTATATCAAAATAGCCCACTACCATTGCCTCATCCAGAACTTCATCCAGAACCTGCGGATATGGGTATTCGCCGCGCACAACACAGGCCTTGTAATATTTCTGCCCAAGCTTGCATGCGTGGGAATATTGTTCAAATGCTTCCTGAAAACTCATGTTATTTCTCCATACTCATGTTCATTTCTTCTCGATCAATACAATATTGCTTAAAATGCTCGTACTGTGCTCCAAAGCATATGCACAGTATTCTCCGCGCTCAATATAGTATTCCTCACCCCAGGACGATATTCTGAGCCACTTGTCATCCATGCCTGTCACAGTGACAAAATGGGCTTTTGCGGAGACGGCGCGTGTGTATTTTTCTTCATTTATTTTTCTATAAAAATTCAGCCTGTTTTTCTCCCAGACAAGGGGAAAATTAGGTCCCACTGAGAGAATAACGGGTAAGTCAGCCTCCAGCATCTCCCAAATTCTGACCCAAAGCTTTTCACCTGACATAGCCCAGATGGCTCTATAGGGTATTTTGCTGGCGGAAAAAAGCCTGTTTAGTCCTAAAACCAGCATAAGTCCGTTTATTCCAAAGGGCGGTATAATCTGAAAGTATCTGGGCGTCAGCCATGTAAGCAGCCTGTTGTATTCTGGCAGGGGAACAGGGGAGTCGGTATTAAGCGCCACGGCGTCCGGGAAACAATCGCAGGGACAATGAAAGCGGCTGATATAAAGCAGAGTATCAGCCGCAGCAACCACACCGCAGCCGCATTTTTTTATGGCCTCGCTGTCAGAATACAACTGACTTCCTCCGTATGAGAGCTTGCCGTCCCGGACAATGCTTATATATGGATTACTTATACCGTTCATTTTTTCTCCTGTTTTCCCCATAATTATATCCCGTTATAATGTCCTGTTCAATACTCTTAAAGTGAAACAAAAACATAATGACAAAGTATCCGAAAATGTGCTATAATTCCATTGATAAAATTTTGCCTGACGTATGGCGTCCCGGAGGTACATAATGTTGGATTTTCTGCGCAGTGAGGGAATAGATGAAGAGATTATAACAAAAATCATGGATCTTCGGAGCCGTTATCCGGCGGACGACTTAGAAAAAAACCGGATTCCCAACCCGAAATTCTTTTAGTATGGCCATGATGTATGGCTGAAAGCGCTCACGGCGCTGATCTCAGGTGAAAACCTGCTTCTGGTTGGCCCTAAAGCCACCGGCAAAAATGTCCTGGCGGAAAATCTTGCGGCAGTATTTAACCGTCCGGAGTGGGATATATCTTTTTATCTGAACACTGACGCGGCTTCTCTGATAGGCACGGATACGTTTAAAAACGGAGAAGTCTCTTTGCGTCACGGCCCCATATACCAGTGCGCAGAGCACGGAGGCTTTGGAATACTGGATGAGATAAACATGGCAAAAAACGAGTCCCTGGCGGTTTTACACGCCACGCTTGATTTCCGGCGCATAATCGATGTACCCGGATATGACAGGATAGAGCTTGCCCCGTGCACAAGATTTATTGCCACCATGAACTACGGCTACGCCGGCACAAGAGAAATAAACGAGGCGCTGGCTTCTCGTTTTATGGTAATAAACATGCCCATAATTTCTCAGGAGAACCTTGAAAAGCTTCTGAAGACCCAGTTCAAAAACCTGAAGGACAGCTATGCCCGGCAGTTTGCGGCACTGTTTCAGGAGATACGCAAAAAATGCGACAGCTCTGAGATATCCACAAAGGCCTTGGACCTGCGCGGCCTTCTGGCGTCCATTTCGCTGGTTGATAACGGGCTTTCAGTGGGTCAGGCGTTGGAGCTTGGCATAATCAATAAATCCTTTGACGGTTTTGAGCGTCAGCTTGTCTCCGACATTATCGCTGTCAGGATCCCCGGAGACATCGGGCGCAATGAGATTTTTGAGTGATGAGAAGCGAGGTTTCTGAGCTTCAGGCAAAGCGCGCCGTAAATATAATCTGGAACGCCGCCAGAGATTACAGCTTCAGCCCGGATTTCAAGGCCTATGATGCTGAGGGTGCGGCTGATTTATATTGGAACTGTATTGTTGGCGCGGTGCGGCGGCATTATGATTATCCGAAAATTGAAAAGTTGTTTTCGGCTTTTCAGCAATATGAGGACAGCGACACCTACGAGGGCCTGCTGTGGCTGGGCCTTGAAAACTGCGTGGTTCAGAGAGAGGCGGCGGATAGACCGGCGCTGCTGGATCTGCGGATGAAATATGCCCGGCAGTTTGTGGAGAGCTTTTCCGGAAAGCAGTGGGATGACTATCATCTGTACGACTGCCTGGCTCTGGCACATTTTTTGCGTATTTTGGGGCAGAACCCAAAACTCGGCAAATACGATGTAAAACTGCTGGATGAGTTGGAATTTACTCCCGATATGAGTACTGACGACATAGTAGTCAGAACGGGGGAGCTTTTTTCCCGCTGGTTTCAGATAAGTACAGAGGAGCGAAAGAGGGAAAAAAAGCAGCGCGCTTTTTCACTGAGAAAGAATAGCAGGGGAGCGAAGAAGCGCTACAGGAAATTTGAAATTGGTTTTGCGGATCATCCCTCGAACGTGTACGGCGGAGTTGACACAAGCGGTGCAAAACAGCAGGAGGAGATACGCACCAAAATGTCGGCGTCGGAGCTGCGGGAGTTCATGACCACAAAATACGGCCGGCCGCTGTTCCCCGCGCAGCAGACCATGGAGCTTGAGCGGCTGCTGTGCAGCGGAAACCACAGCGATTGCCATCTGCATTTTACAAAGGGTGAGCCAGTAAAAGGGAAGATACAAAACGGCTTTGAGGCGCTGCAAAAAGCAAAAGAAGCCGCGCAGATTCAAAAAAACCGACAGTTTTTCCAGTCAAACCTGGCAAAAAACAGAGTATCTATATCAAAACTTGCCTCAAAAATCCAAAATTCTGTGCTTCTGCACCTGCAGCCGGCCCCGGTAAAATCAAACTCAGGCACAGTAAACGGAAGTCTGGTATGGCGGGCAGTTACGCTGGATGACGAGAGAGTTTTTACCCGCAATGAGCAGAGCGACATGGGAGATCTGTGCGTTGATATTCTGCTGGATGCCTCTACCTCCCAGCGCGACAGGCAGGAGACCGTGTCGGGGCAGGGCTATATGATAGCGGAGGCACTGACGCGCTGTTCCATACCATGCAGAGTGATGTCATTCTGCTCAATGACCGGATACACCATTTTGCATGTTTTCAGAGATTATATGGAGTCCGGGCAAAACAGCAGGATATTTGAGTATGTCTCAAACGGCTGCAACCGCGACGGACTTGCCATAAGAGCCGCGCACTTTCTGATGAATCAGTCAAACTATGAGCACAAAATACTGATTATTCTGTCTGATGTAAAGCCGAACGATATAAAAAAAATCCGCGCCTCCGGCGATGATGAGTTCATTCCATATGAACATCAGGCGGGAGTCACCGACACAGCGTATGAGGTCCGCAGGACCAGAGCAGACGGCATTTCTGTAATCTGCGTGTTTACCGGTGAGGACGAAGACCTGCCGGCGGCAAAGCTGGTATACGGCAGAGATTTTGCCCGCATTCAATCTATAGACATGTTGGCGGACACCGTGGGTTCGCTTATACAAAATCAGATACGGAATTTCTAAAAAACGAGGGGGCGCTATATGGCTTTGCCCCCTCGTCTGTTATCATATATTGCTGGTTGTTTTACTTTGCAAGGATCTTCTTCAGTCTTGCATATCTGGGCAGTGAGCACTCCAGAGGAAGTACAGGCTCACCCTGGATAAGAGGCAGTGCGTAATCTATAAATTCATGCTTAAGCCCGTTCTGGCTGTCATTTATCCACTCCATGGGGACTTTCTTCTCAAAGTTTGCCACGGAAGAGAGGGGGAGAAGCTCAAGCTTGCAGGTGTATTTTCCGTCAACATACACGCGCTTGAAGGCCACCATCTTGCCTGTTTCGCCGCTGACTGCCTGCTCCACGGCTTCCTTGCCTGCGCCGTAGGCCTCGTTGATATCGGTCAGAGACGCAAGGTGAGCGCCGCAGCGCTGCAGAAGGCTGAGTTCAATACCGCGAACCTTGGCGCCTGTGCGGTTCTTGATTATCTCTGAGAGCAATGCAGCCAGGCCGCCCAGCTGGGCATGGCCAAAACCATCTGTGGCCGAGGTCTTTGCCTCGGAGACAAAGCGTCCGTCAGCATAGTGGATACCCTCGGAGACGGCCACGAGGACCTTGCCATTTTTCTTATATATTCTGTCAATGTCGCTGAGGAACTTGTCCATATCAAAGTCGCATTCAGGCAGGTAAATGAGATCCGGGCCTGAGCCAAACTCCGTGGCAAGCGCCGCACTGGCAGCCAGCCATCCAGCGTGGCGGCCCATTATCTCAACGACGGTTACCATGCCGTTATCGTATACTCTGGCGTCTTTGTTTATCTCCATGCAGGAGGTGGCGATATACTTTGCGGCGCTGGCAAAGCCTGGGCAATGGTCGGTGCCATAAAGGTCATTGTCAATGGTCTTGGGCACGCCCATAACACGGCATTCATAGCCCGCAGACTCCATATAGCGGCTTATTTTGTTGCAGGTATCCATGGAGTCATTACCGCCGTTATAGAAAAAGTATCTCACGTTATACTTTTTTAATATCTCAAGAATACGCTTATAGTCTGTGTCATCGTCCTCAGGCGCTGCAATTTTATAGCGGCAGGAACCAAGTTCAGAGGAGGGCGTGTGGAGCAGAAGCTTAAGTTCTTCCGGGTCTTCCTCATCCATAACATACAGTTTGTCATCAAGAACGCCCTTGATGCCATGGGCAGCGCCATATACTCTGGTTATTTCCTCCGCATCCAGTGCTGCTCTGATAACACCGTAGGCGCTGGCATTGATTACCGCTGTGGGACCGCCGGACTGGCCAAAAATGCATGAACCTATAAGTTTCTCTCTCATAAATATTGTGCCTCCATCAAATAATTAAGAAATTTTGCGTGTTTTGTTAAATGTGCTTATTGATTATGATATAGTTTGAGGATATAATATAAACGCGAATTTGTAAATGTGCTAATTGTACAAATTTGAAGAAATACTTAAGGGAGATTAAGAAAAATGCCTCTTGTTACAACAAAAGAAATGTTTGAAAAGGCCTACAAGGGCGGTTATGCAGTTGGCGCGTTCAATGTAAACAACATGGAGATCGTGCAGGGCATCACTGAAGCTGCAAAAGAAGTCAACGCTCCGCTGATACTCCAGGTGTCAAAGGGCGCACGCGCGTATGCAAATCACACTTATCTTATGAAGCTCGTTGAGGCGGCGGTCATTGAGACCGGGCTGCCCATTGCGCTGCATCTGGATCACGGCAACAGCTTTGAGCTCTGCAAATCCTGCATTGACGGCGGTTTTACCTCCGTTATGATAGATGCCTCTTCCAAGTCCTTTGAGGAAAATATCGCTCTGACCTCTCAGGTAGTCGAATATGCTCATGACCACGGCGTGGTTGTGGAAGCGGAGCTTGGCACATTGGCAGGAATAGAGGACGAGGTCCATGTTACCGCCGAGGACAGCTCCTATACAAGGCCTGAAGATGTTCAGGAATTTGTGGAGCGCACCGGCTGCGATTCTCTCGCCATAGCCATAGGCACATCACACGGCGCCTACAAGTTTAAGCCCGGCACCGACCCCAAGCTCAGACTGGACATCCTCGAGGATGTTGAGAAGCGCCTGCCCGGTTTCCCGATCGTGCTCCACGGCTCTTCCTCAGTGCCTCAGGAATTTGTCAGAATTATTAATGAAAACGGCGGCAAGATGCCCGGCGCAATAGGAATCCCTGAGGAGCAGCTCCGTCTGGCAGCAAAAATGGCCGTTTGCAAGATCAACATCGACTCAGACCTGCGCCTTGCAATGACCGCGTGCATCCGCCAGTATTTTGCTGAGCATCCGGATCATTTTGACCCGCGCCAGTACCTCGCTCCCGCACGTGACGCTATCAGAGAGATGGTCAAGCACAAGATAGTCGATGTTCTCGGCTGCAATGGCAAGGCCTGATCTTGTCCGGTTAAAAAAATAAATCAGGAGGTGGCAAAATTGAGCCAAAAATCTGACCATTTGAAACATAAGGCCAGCGGCACCAGTAACGCAGCGTTGTCGCTTGACACGATATTGGTAATCAGACTTGTGATTGCCTCGGTGATTTTCGCCGTATCGCTTATTGTCAAGATGCCCGCGCTCGCCAGCACCGGTATGCTTGTCCTTGCAGCGGTAGTTGCAGGATACGATATCGTCATCAGCGCCGTCAATTCTGTCGAAAAAGGAGACTATTTTGCCACCCCGCTTGTTGTTGTCTTCATAACCGTTATTTCATATGTGATTGGCTTTGGGACAGAAGGAGCAGCTCTTGTTGTGCTGTACCAGATAGGCCTGCTCCTTATCTCGTATACAGGTGAGCGCACGCGCAAATCAGCCCTTGAAATGCTCCGATACCAGGACGAGGAGACAGTTAACAGAGTAACGGATATCGTCAATGGCGAGGACGCGGGATACATGGAGATCGAAGCAACCATGAGATACAGCTCCGGCTCTATACTCAAGATTGCAATGATCATTGCTGTGCTATATGCCGCCGCGCTGCCTCTGTTTACAAGCTTCAGCTACACCGTCTCCATTCACAGGGCAATGACGATAATTCTTATTGCAACGCCAATGTCGGTTGTTGCCGCCATGCCGTTTACGGGGATTGTGGGCCTCTGCTTCAGCGCCCAACAGGGTATTGTGTTTAAAAACGCCGCCACTATGGAAAAAGCTGCACGCACTAATGTGGCGATTTTCGACAAAGCCGGCATATTTGCTGAAGAAAGTCCGCGTGTCCTGTCAGTTCAGTCGGATGTGCTTGACAAAGAGACCTTTATGAATTTTGCCGCACATGCGGTATATTATTCAGAACAGCCTATTGCAAAAGCAATTTCCGCCGTAAACGAACAGGAGTATAAGCTGGACCTTATATCCGATTTTGTGGATATACCAGGCTGCGGAGTCGATTTAAAAATCGGCGGCGCACACGTCACTCTCGCCACCCGCGAGCTTTTTGCAAGCAGGGGAGTATATGTACCCCAGGCACAGAAAGAGCCAGGCCAGGCCTTTTATATGACGGTTTCCGACAGGTATGTTGGAAAGATAGTTTTGTCTGCGGACATCAATGCAGACGCGGCGGAGCTTGCGTCCGGAATAAAGGATACCGGCATCAAACGGTGTATCCTCGTCACCGAGGACGGAAACGAAGAGAGCCAGCGCCTTGCTGAAGAACTGGACATAAACGAGGTATACGGCCAGTGTGACACTGAAAAAAAACTCAAGCTTGTGAGCGATTTGAGCGAGGGCACACAAAACCATATCCTTTATGTTTACGCAAACGGAATAGAATCTCACAGCGCAGCGGATATAGACATGCGTGTGGGCAGAAAATCAAAATTTGCCGATGTTTTGGCGCTGCCTGATTTTCTGGCAAATATCCCGTTTTCAATGCAGGTCTGCAAGCGGATGACTGAGGTTGCAATAGAAAATGCAGTATTCGCGTTTGTGATAAAGGCTATTTTGATATTCCTCAGTATAATAGGCTACTGCAATATCTGGTTCGCAATTTTTATTGATATGGTAGCCGCTGTTGGAACCATATTAAACAGCGTTCGTGTCACCAACGAGTCTTTGGTAAAATCCCTGAAATACAAAACAGGTAACTGATAAATGCAAAGCCGCGGTTTTCCGCGGCTTTGCTGTTGACAGACCTTTTAGAAAAAGCTATAATAAGAACATCGGGGGAGATAAAAGCCCCCGGTCCCATAAATCCACTTTGGTTCGCATAATATCAATTAAGCGAACTTGAAACCTGATATTTTTACGAGCAGGAGGTTTTTCATGAATCTGGATCAGATTAATGACGCGCCGGACATTCTCATGGAATTTCTGGAATATCATTCTACCGTGCGCGGACATTCGGATCAAACCATCACCGGATATTATCTTGATTTAAAAATTCTATTTCGTTACTTAAAACGTCGCCGTCGGCTGGTTGATCCAAAGACGCCGTTTAATGAAATTGATATAACTGATGTGGATATTGATTTTATAAAAGCCATACGAATTGAGGAACTCTACAGATACCAGTCATTTTCTCCGGAAATGCTGAATTCTCCAAATGCGCTCTCTGCGGCCAGCCGCTGCCGCCGCACATCCTCAGTCAAGTCATTTTTTAATTATCTTACCACCAAAAGGCATCTGCTCGATTACAATGTTTGTGAAGAACTTGACATGCCCAGGCGTCAGGCCTCGCTTCCCAGATATCTTGAGGAGGCGGAATGTGAGAGACTGCTGTCAGCCTGTGACGGGCAATTTGCTCTTAGAGATTACTGCATACTTATGCTCTTTATGTCATGCGGCCTGCGTATATCTGAGCTTGTATCCCTGAACATTACTGATATTTATGAAGATCATCTGCGAGTCCTTGGAAAAGGCAATAAAGAGCGTGTAATATATTTTGCGGATGGCTGCCGGGAGTCAATTGATGATTATCTGTGTGTACGCGACGGAGATAATGTCGTTGCGGCCGATAAAAACGCTCTTTTCATCAGCCGGGATAACCGGAGGATAAGTGTTCGCGGCGTACAGAAAATGGTGGATAAAAATCTTAAACTTGCCGGACTTGACAGCAGTCGTTATTCACCCCATAAGCTTCGCCACACGGCAGCCACACTTATGCTGAAAAACGGTGTTGATACCAGGGCTCTGCAGGAGGTACTGGGCCACAGCAATCTGAACACCACCCAGATTTACACCCACCTGGACAATGCGGCGCTCCATGAGGCTGCTATGGCTAACCCAATTGGAAGAAAACACAAATCGGATATTGAGGAATAAACTGAGCACCCTGAGCCTTTTGCTCAGGGTGCTTTCTCTATAATCGGCAGTGCGCCGCCTATATCAAACAATGGCTCATCCGTCAAAAAAACCGGGTTAATATTCCTACGCTCCAGAAAATCAAGGATTTGTTTTGCGTCAGGGTGTCCGTCAAGAACGCCGGTAAAGGCCATTATTTTTTCCGAGATTTTAAAGGCAGCTCCGCCAATAAAACCATAATCAAAGCCCGGCAAATCAATTTTCCCTCCGGATATCTCAAGCACATCCAGCCCCAGCGCCCGAACACGTACGGAAATTCCTCTGTCTGATGTAATTATTGAATTCGCATCAACTACACAGGTCGAGCAGTTTACATAACCTTGCTTCACGGACAGACACTTCCCTGCGCCGCCTTTGATTGTGAAATATTCGACTATCTCTTTCGCTGTGATTTTTTCCGAATAAATCAGCAGCTTTTTTCCCACGGCGCAAGCATTCATCTGGGCATCTGCCGGATAAGCACTGCTCTGATCAATGCTGGCATACCGAATTTCAGCACCAAGAGAACTGATTTCTTCCGAAAAGGCACTGCCGCGCAGATAAGGAGCAAGAAACATCCCCTCCCCTCCCGCGTGAAAGACCGACAGATCCGCATGGCCGTTCAGCCGCGGGTCTACATGTGGATTTTCAGGAACAAATATTGCTGAAATACCTAATTTTTTCAGGGAATATTCCAGTTTGTGAGAATATTTTTCTCCAATTATTATTATTTTAGAATCAATTGGAAGTTTGGCCTCAACGACGAAATTCATCATTTTTTCCCAAGCACCGCGGCTACAGCCTCTCCAACACTTTTAACCGGTATAAGTTTAAGCTGCGGCATAGGGCGTATCTCATCTCTTGCATGGGCCGGAATAACACAGCGCTTAAAGCCCAGTCTGGATATCTCTGAAAGGCGTTGGTTCAGCACGCTTACGCTTCTGATCTCGCCCGAAAGGCCAACCTCGCCTATAGCTGCCAAATCCCCTCCCAGCGGTCTGTCAAGAAAGCTCGATGCTATGGCAAGGATAGTAGCCAGATCTGCGGCAGGCTCCTCCAGACTGAGGCCGCCTATGACGTTAATATATGTGTCGCAATTTCCCACCGGCATACCGCCGCGCTTTTCAAGCACGGCAAGCAGCATGGCCGTACGGTTATAGTCGATGCCGTTGCTGCGCCGTGAGGCATTATATCCTGCCGGGCTCACAAGGGCCTGCACCTCAGCCAAAATAGGTCTGGTACCCTCTATAACGCAGGCAACGCAGGTGCCTGGACTGTTTTCTGGTCTGCCGGACAGCAGCATTTCGGATGGGTTTTCCACGCAGCGCAGTCCGTTCTCCACCATTTCAAAAACACCTATCTCGTTTGTGGAACCAAAGCGGTTTTTGGCTGCACGAAGAATCCTGAAGCTGGTGCTTTGTTCACCCTCAAAATAGAGTACACAGTCTACCATGTGCTCAAGGACTTTTGGCCCGGCTATGCTGCCTTCTTTGTTTATATGACCCACTACAAAAGCAGTCAGCCCTTTATCCTTGGTTGCGCGCATTATGCGCATTGTGCACTACCTGACCTGACTGATGCTTCCAGGCGCGGAATTCACATCTCCATCAGACATGGTCTGGATCGAGTCCACGATTATTATGTCCGGCTTAAGCTCATCGACAGACAGTAAAATGCTGTTCATATCAGTCTCTGCCAAGACATACAGTTCCTCGTTCACAATACCCAGACGTGTGGCCCGAAGTTTCAGCTGGCGGCCGCTCTCTTCACCGGTTATATAAAGTATTTTCTTGCCGGCTCCAGCCTGGCCACACATCTGCAAAAGCAGTGTGGATTTTCCTATGCCCGGCGCGCCGCCTACCAGTACCAGTGAGCCAATCACTGCACCGCCGCCCAGAACCCTGTCAAACTCCGATATGCCTGTTGAAAATCTGAGTTCGGCGCTGCTGTCCAGCTCTGACAGCAGCCTTGGCTTTTGGGCTGACGCAGCTCTGCCCTGTGCGCCGCCCTTTTTTTGCGCCCCCGCATCAAGGTTCAGCTCCTTAAGCGTGTTCCATGCCCCGCAAGCCGGGCATTTCCCTGCCCAATTTGCGGTCTCGCTGCCGCACTCAGAGCAGCAGTAGATTGTCTTTTGTTTGTTGGCCATAGTAATTCTCCGTTTATCTATGTAAGTACAGCGCCGGAAATATATTGCAGATATGAGGCCATAAATACCACCGCCAGAGAGGTTTGATAATTGCCTCCGTCCAGCTTCTCCATATCGGAGAAATTTGACATAAAACCGCATTCCACAAGTATCGCCGGGCAGGTCACATTTGAGGTTATATACAGCTTGCTTGGCGCAGGCTCTGCCACGCGCCGGTTGTCAGGCTGGATATAGGTTATTATATTGTCGTGCGTAAGCTGTCCCAGCCGCTTGCTCTCAGGATAATTGGAAAAAAGGACCTGTGCACCTTTGGGCACGGATGTGGGATAACAGTTCTGGTGTATGCTTATGAGGACACCATTTTGCGCTGAGTTTATTATATCAGCTCTGTGTACAAGATCTTCATGCTCACTGTATGATTTGGCATCCGTGCGCATGCTGTCGTCTGTGCGGGTCATTACTGTGCTCTCGCCGTAGAACTCAGCAATTTTCTGGAGCTTCAAAGCGATTGCCAGATTGATGTCGCTCTCTTTCTTCCCGCCAATGGAGACGGCGCCGCCGTCAATCCCACCGTGGCCT
>CAYFSB010000010.1:0-2971 GCA_964345655.1 uncultured Oscillospiraceae bacterium | reverse complement strand
CTGGGTCGATAACAAGGCAGTATGCCTCCGCCGGGGCTAATGTATCTACGGCATTAATGTTTATTGTGAAAAGCGCAAGCATTAAAAGCGCCGCGGCAATCATAACGATCGCAGGGAGATATCCGCTCTTTTTCACTTTTATAGTAAAGAACATTTCAGCACCTCACAGGGATAAATATGTGAGGCTCGGCATTCATTATATATGCTTGCCCTCCTCAAGTCAAATGGAAAGGCCGCTAAACGGCCTTTCACGGTTCTATAAAACATTTTATAATAGAATACATATCAATCCCCCGCTGCCCTCGTTGATTATCCGCTGCAAAGTTTCCTGCAGCTTGCTCTTGGCGTTGGGTGGAAACGACTCAATTTTGGATGTGAGTCCCTCCTCGGCTATGTCGTACAGGGATTTACCGAATATATTGGACTGCCATATCCGGTTTACGTCTCCATCAAAACCCTGAAGCAGGAAATTTATGATGTCCTCTGAGGCTGTCTCCCCGCCTATGGCCGGCGCCACCTCCGTCTCAACATTTGTCATAAGCATATGTATTGCCGGCGCGTTTGCCTTTAGCCGCACAGAGTATTTCCCGCCCTGCTTTACGATCTGCGGCTCCTCAAGCCGCATCTGTGAGGAATCTGGCATGACAACTCCGTAGCCCTTTGTGCGCACATCCTCAAGGGCAGTACGCAGCTTATCATAGTCGCTTTTCACCGCGCTCATCTCCGCCAGCGTTGATATGAGATCACCGTCGTTTTTGATATCTATTCCTGTCTGCTCACTGATCGTGCTGTAATACAATGCGCGGGGAAGCTGTACCTCCACCGATATGGCGACGCTGCCAAGATCACTTTTAGTTATTTTTGCCCCACTGATTTTTTCATATGCTGCCAGCTTTGTAACTGTGTCATAGCAGTCCTTTATCTTTACCGCGCCTGAGCTTGACTCAAGAATACAGGAGAACATCTCCGCCTTCAGCTCGTTTTGCTGGGAAAGCGCGTCAAGCCATTCGGGAAGGAAAATTCCTATTGATTTAAGCGGAAATTCTCTGAGCACGGAATGGATAATATCAGCCACATCCTCTTCGCCCATGGTGAGGCAGTTCACACGCAGACACTCTACGTCGTACTGGGATGAAATTTCCGCCGCAGTCTGTATTGCGGTCTCCGATTCCGGATAGGCACTGTTCAGCAGCACCACAAAGGGCTTTCCAATGCTCTTCAGCTCACGTATTACCCGTTCTTCAGGCATGATGTATTTCTCTCTTGGTATGTCACAAATAGTGCCGTCCGTCGTCACAACTATACCAATTGTGGAGTGCTCGGTAATAACCTTGTTCCGCGATACTGACCTCATGGTCAAACCACGGGGTCGTGACCATGCGCTCATTACCGTCCTCATATTGGCCGGTGGCCCCATCCACCATGTAGCCTACACAGTCCACAAGGCGCACGGACAGGTCTACATTTTAGCCGATAGATATGGTCACTGCGTCCTCAGGCACAAATTTCGGCTCTGCGGTCATGATCGTACGGCCTGAGCCGCTCTGTGGAAGTTCATCTTTGGCGCGTTCACGCATATAGGTGTTGTCAATCTGCGGAATAACCAGAGTCTCCATAACGCGCTTTATAAATGTAGATTTCCCGGTCCTCACAGGTCCCACAACGCCGAGCATGAAAGCTCCGCCTGTACGTGTTGCGATATCACGATAAATATTTGTATCAGTCATAATAAAGCCTCCGCTCTCATGTTCTCGTTTGTACGAGTCTATGAAAAGCGGAGGTGCTTTATGACAAGCCGGTCATGCAAAGGAGACCGTCTGCCGGTGTTGAGCCGAGACAATAAACTCCGTATCCTCAAAATGCTCATTCAGCTTGGCTGCAAGAACCGGAATGACGGGATATTCGGTACAGAAATGATCAGCATCTATAAGATTGATGTTGAGCTCCTTTGCGAGAAGGAACTGGTGATACTTTACGTCGGCTGTGAGATAGGTATCACAGCCTTTGACATAGGCATCCTCAATGGCATCGCCTCCGGATCCGCCCATAACCGCGAGCTTCTCAACCGGCCGTCCGGCATCATAATATCGCAGGCCGTTTGCGTTCAGCCACGCCTTGCAGAGCTTTAGAAAAGCCTCCATAGTCATGCAGGTTTTCAGCATACCAACGCGCCCGCAGCCGTATTTATCCAGCGGTGTATCGGACTTGGCGCCAAGAACATCCATCAAGACGTCATTTACGCCGCCCTGGGCAATATCGAGATTTGTGTGCATTGATACTGCCGCAATGCCGCACTCGGCCATACGGAGGACCTTTGCTCCGGCGGCATTGTCTGTAACAGACTTTAAGCTGCCCCATATGAGCGGATGATGAGAGATAACAAGCTGCGCCTCGGTATCTATGGCCTCTTGTATCACCTCGTCGGTTATATCCAATGTCAGAAGCGCCCTGCTGACTCTGGCGTCTCTGTGCCCAAGAAGAAAGCCCGAGTTATCAAAATCCATCTGAGTATCAAGCGGCGCAAGCTGGCAGAGGAAATCAAAAATCTTTTCAACCGTGGTCATAGCCGTTCATCTCCTTTAACTGAAGCAGTATGCTCTCCATTATCTGCGTTTTACCAGGTGTTCTCTGCTCAGGCGCGGCGGTATGCATACTGGCCAGCGCCTTCTCAAAGCGTTTTATCTCTCTTTCCAGAAGCACAGGAAAAAGCGGGTCGTTCTCTATCTGCTTTTTTCCCCCGGTAAAAAGCTCCGCATCGCACAGCAGCGTCTCCGAGTCAAAGCGGGCGGTAAATACCTGATATAATGTTCCACAGTCCTGCACCAGGGCCTCATCACATATCCCAAAGCCGTTGTTTACGAGCCAGTATCGCAATATCTCCGCCTTGGTCATAGGCTGAAAAATCAGCTTATAGCGGCTGTCCATATACCATTCCGACCTGTCCAAAATGCCGCAAATTGTGTCTCCGCCC
>CAYFSB010000009.1:4207-16885 GCA_964345655.1 uncultured Oscillospiraceae bacterium | reverse complement strand
CGTGTCAGCTTAAACAGCGGCGGCACGGCAGAATACACGTATCCGCACTCAATGAGCGGGCGCATATACCGGAAGAAGAAGGTCAGCAGCAGCGTGCGGATATGGGAGCCGTCCACATCGGCATCGGCCATGATCACTATCTTGTGATAGCGAAGCTTTTCAATGTTGAATTCATCCCCTATTCCGGCACCCAGTGCCACTATCAGAGGATATAGCTTGTCATTGCCGTATATTTTATCGGCCCTTGCCTTTTCAACATTCAGCATTTTTCCCCACATGGCGAGTATAGCCTGAAAACGGCTGTCTCTGCCCTGTATGGCGGAGCCGGCAGCGGAGTCGCCCTCCACGATATATATCTCGCACAGAGACGGGTCGCGCTCGTTGCAGTCCTGAAGCTTGTCCGGCATCTGCCCGCTTTCAAGTCCGGTTTTGCGGCGCACGGATTCTCTGGCTTTTCTTGCGGCCTCTCTGGCGCGGTTTGCCATCATCGCCTTTTCAAGAATAGTCTTTGCGGCAGCAGGGTGCTCCTCAAAGTACACTGAGAGCTGATCGTTTACCAGTCCGTCCACAAGGGTCCTTATATAAGCGTTGCCCAGCTTTTGCTTGGTCTGCCCTTCAAACTGTGCTTCAGGCAGCTTTACCGATATGACAGCCGAGATTCCCTCTCTTACATCGTCTCCTGAGACCTTATCGTCCCCTTTTATGATGTTGTATTTTACACCATAGGCATTTATGACCCTGGTGAGCGCGGTCTTGAAGCCGGTCTCGTGCATACCGCCCTCCGGGGTATGAATATCGTTTGCAAATGACACGAGAGTCTCATTATAGCCGTCGTTATACTGCATGGCAATCTCTGCAATAGCGTCGCCCTTGGAGCCGCTGAGATAAATAACATCGCTGTGTATGGGATTTTTGTGCCGATTGAGATAGGCCACAAACTCACGTATGCCGCCTTCATAGCACATTTTTTCTTTTTTCTCTTTTCCCTGCCGCTGATCCTCTATGGTTATGGCAAGGCCGCCATTGAGAAATGCCTGCTCACGCATACGGGTATGCAGAATATCGTAGTCGTAGGTAAGCTCATCAAATATCTCGCTGTCCGGTTTAAAACGCACAGTTGTTCCGGTCCGGTCTGTCTGGCCTATTACACTTATGTTTTCAACAATGTCTCCTCTTGAAAACTTCATCTGGTATATCTTGCCGTCTTTATGGACCTGTACCTCAAGCCACTCGGACAGAGCGTTCACAACAGAGGCGCCCACACCGTGGAGACCGCCGGATACTTTATAGCCTCCGCCGCCGAATTTTCCGCCTGCGTGGAGTATGGTATAGACCACCTCCAGAGCGGATTTTCCGGTCTGTTCCTGGGTTTCCACAGGTATACCGCGGCCGTTATCGGCGACTCTTATTATATCTCCCTCTTCAATGGTGACTTCTATATGCGTACAGTAGCCGGCCAGTGCTTCATCAATGGAGTTATCCACAATTTCATACACAAGGTGATGCAGCCCGGAGGACGAGGTTGAGCCTATATACATTCCTGGGCGCTTGCGCACAGCTTCCAGGCCTTCAAGCACCTGTATCTGTGAAGCGTCATATTCCTGTGTGACTTTTTCTGTTATATCAGACATTTATTGCCTCCAAAAAAATTACATACTTCCGGACTCTGACCGGCGCAGCAGTGTTGCGGCTGCCATCTGGCTCAGGTAGACCTTCTTTTCTTCTCCGCTGCCGCAGACTACAAAGGACTTTGGTATATCCTCCGCTGCATTTATTACCTGCCCGGATTTCTCCGCCATTGCCAGGTATTTTCTTGTTAAATGTGACTGAGACGTTATATCAAGATCGAAGATCCCTATTATCTCACCGGTATTCACCACTGTGCCTTTTCCCAGATGTAGATACATCAGCGAATCCTGCCCTTCTCCACAAACAGCACCTTTCCCCCTGTTCTGCTGGAAATTCCTTCATCCTCACAGCAGGTTATAAGGGTCTGTCCTCCGCCTATCCTGTTCAAAACGAACTCCTGTCTTTTTATATCCAGCTCTGACAAAACATCATCCAGCAGCAGTATTGGGTATTCCCCTGTCTCCGCTAAAAAAATCTCCCGCTCGGCAAGCTTTATGGACAGTGCCGCGGTTCTGGTCTGACCCTGGGATGCAAAGCTTCTGGCCGGTTTTCCGTTTATGGATATATCCAGATCATCCTTATGGGCGCCTGTAAGACACTGGGCGCTGTCAAGCTCTGCCTGGCGGTGCTTCTCCTGATGCTCACATATATCGTAATATATCTCTTTTGCAGAGGCAAAAGGATCTCTGACTGTGCTCACCGTGTTATATTGTATTTTAAGCTCCTCACCCTCGCCGGAAAATTCACTGTGTATCGGCGGAGCTGCGGTATTCAGTCTGGATACAAAGGCGGCTCTGTATCGAATAAGCTGGGCGCTGGCCCTGCACATGCCGTCAGAGAACTCATCAAGTGTGTCTAAAAGTGACGGTTTTTCCCGCCCATCTTTTAAAATTCGGGTCTTATGTTCATATAAACGGTTAAAATCAGCCAACAGCTCTGCGTATCTGGGTCTTATCTGGCTTATGGCATTGTCCATAAGCTTCCGCCGCACAGCTGCCCCCTCTTTTATAAGGTTCAGATCATCAGGGCAAAATAAGACTGCGTTTATAACAGACGGCAATTCGGAAGATCTTTTCTTTGCTCCATTCACCAGAATTTTTTTTGTCTGACCTGGGCGGAGCTGTATATTGATCGTTTGTTCCCGACCGTGGCTGTACACATCTGCCAGAATTTCAGCGGATGAATAATCAAAACCCACCAGTTCTCTGTCAAATCTTGTGCGGAAGCTCTTCCCGCAGGAGAGCATGTACACGCTCTCCAATAGATTTGTTTTTCCCTGGGCGTTCTGGCCGGAAATAACATTTGTGCCGCTGTTAAATTCCGCGGTCTCCCATTCGTAATTTCTGAAGCCGTTGAGCGCGATCTTTTGTATTCTCATGCTTTTGAGATTTCAAGCTCTGTTTGGGCAAAGAGCACCTTGTCTCCCGGATATATTTTTTTTCCGCGCATGGTGCAGACTTCTCCGTTTACCATCACCATTCCCTCGGAAATAACATATTTTGCCTCGACTCCGGTGCCAGTCAGAGCCGCGAATTTGAGCAATGAGTCCAATTTTATGAAGTCTGTCTCTATACTTATTTTTTCCAATTTATTCATAAATCAATCCCCGGCCCGAAGTCTTACGGGCAATATCATATAGGTAAAGCTGTCGTTTCCGTCAGCCGCGTTTATTATGCAGGGCGACGAGGCGGAATTCAGACAAATGTTCAGCTTCTCATTTCCTGCGGCCTTCAGTGCATCCATAAGGTATCTGTCATTAAAGCCTATCTCCAGATTATCTCCGGAGCCCTCGCAGGTGCATATATCCTCGGCCTTGCCTATAGGTGTCACGCAAAGGCAGTCTATTGTACCGTCGCGGAAGTTCATCCTTACCGGACTGCTGTTCTTCTCGCTGACTATAAGCGCCACGCGGTCTATTGTAGACATTAGCTCGGCGCGCTCTATCTGAATTTTATATTTAAAGCTGTCAGGAATGGACTTTCTGTAATTTAGAAATTCGCCCTCAAGCCGTCTCGACACAACCACTGTGTCGCCGATAGAAAATGAAATATGCTTTGCACCTACGGATATATCCACATCGTCATCCGTATCAGCACAAATTCTCTCGATATCTGTGAGCGCGGAGCCGGGAACTACGAAACTGCAATTTTCCATCTGCCCTTTTTCAACTTTTTCAGACCGCTTTGCAAGCCTGTATCCGTCAACTGACACAAGAGTCAGCTCAGAGTCCTCTATTTCAAACAGGGTCCCGGTATAGATTGGTCTTACATCATTGTCTGAGACGGCAAATATTGTCTGGTTTATCATGCTCTTCAGGATCTTCTGGGGCAGTTTTATATTTTTAAGGCCGTCTACAACAGGCATTTCAGGGTAGTCCTCGGAGTTTATACCCATGAAATTAAATTCGCTCTTTCCGCATTTTACATTGACATTGTTGTTTTCATCGGAGCTTATTTTAACAATGCCGTCAGGCAGTCTTCTGATCATCTCTCCGAAAAGCCGTGCGCCGACAACTATGGAGCCGCTCTCTTCAACGTCTGCGGCAATATTTGTATATATACCCTTCTTTAAATCGTACCCTGTTATTTTCACTCCTGTCTCTGCTTCAATGAGCAGGCCTTCAAGCGCCGGTATTGGGCTTTTTGAAGCGGTTGCTCTGGATACTGTTACACAGGCGGCTTGAAGAATATATTTTTCGCATGTAAATTTCATTTTTATTCCTCCGAAAAAAACTGATAATAAATAGATAAGTTTTATTTTTTGTAGTTGTAGTTGTAGGAAAAATTTTTGTTGAAAAGTCTCTGAAACCATTGGCATCCGGATGATTTTAGTGTTGACAAAATTGTTTTCTATTTTGAGGTTTTCAACATCCGGTAAGAGGTGAAAATATGCCAACAAAGAGTTTTCCGTATTTCCACATCAAAATGTGGAAAATCAGACTGAATTAATATTAGATGTGATGTCTCGTACTGTTCCGGCCATTGCGGGGTCGGTTTTAAGAAGATCTTCAACCTTGCGAATGGAGCTTAAAACTGTTGCGTGATTTCTGTCCTCATACTCGGCGCCTATATCTTTAAGGGACAGATTTGTCAGAGAACGCATCAGATACATTGATACCTGCCTTGCCATGGCGGTATTTTTGGAGCGGTTCTGACCGCGCAGATCCTCTTCCTTCAGCGAGTAGTACCGCGCTGACTCTCTGATAATGCTGTCCGGCGTTGGAATATAGGTACCTATGCGAATTACGTCCTTTATAGCCCGTTTTACGGAGTCTATTGTTATCACATCATCAAGAATTTCTCTATAAGCTGTAAGCCGTTTTATAACGCCTTCAAGCTGTCTTATATTTGCGGTTATATTTGAGGCTATATATTCCACGGCGTCGTCTGAGAGAATAAGTCCCAGTTGGGCTGCTTTGTTGCGGGTTATGGCCATCCTTGTCTCTAAATCCGGCGGCTGTATATCGGCCATCAGGCCGCCCTCAAAGCGTGTGCGCAGTCTGTCGTCCAGCAGCGACATTTCCAGCGGTGGCCGGTCGGAAGTGATAACTATCTGGTGCCCGGCTTCATAGATATTGTTGAAGGTATGGAAGAACTCATTTTGAGTCTGCTGTTTTCCGGCAATAAACTGAATATCATCAACCAGAAAAAGATCGACATTTCGATATTTTGTGCGAAAATCTTCTGCGGTACCGTCTTTTATTGATTTGACAAGCTGAATAGTGAATTCGTCACCTTTAAGATAGGCAATTTTCTTTCCGGGGTCTCGCTCATGTATGGCCTGTCCGATTGCCAGCAGCAGATGTGTCTTTCCAAGGCCGGAGTTACCGTATATGAAAAGCGGGTTATAGGTTTTTCCGGGCCGCTCCGACACGGCAAATGCTGCGGCGTGGGCAAATTTATTGGAGTTACCCACAATGAAACTGTCGAAAGTGTAGCCTGCCATTTCAGGCAGAGTATTGTCCTCTTTCTTTTTTGAGACAAAATCATTTATCTCATCCCCTGCCAGAACCATCAAATCAAAGTCACAGGAAAACAAGTCCGCAAGCGCTGCTTTGATCGAATCGCTGAAGCGGGTGACGATAATGTTTCTCTTAAATTCGGTGCTGGTGTGTAACACCAGTCGGCAATCCTCCATCTCAACAGGCTCACAGTCGGAAAACCAGGTGGTGATCGCTGTGGGTGTAAGCTGTTTTGAGAGAACCTTTATTATTTCATCCCATATGTCTTTGAGAGAGTTCATTTACAGATACCTCTGATTTAAACAATATTCTTAACTGTAACAGTATACCAAAGAACTGGTATTTTTGCAAGACAAGATATTAAGATATAAATATAATATAGTAGATATATAAAAAAAGCAGGCGTGCGAAGAATCGCACGCCTGCTTTTACTTTTATTTTTTAGGAATGAGTATCTTTGTTCCGCCCATATACGGGTACAAAACTTCGGGTATTGTGACGCTGCCGTCGGCCTGAAGATGATTTTCCAAAAATGCGATGAGCATTCTCGGCGGGGCCACGACGGTATTATTTAAAGTATGCGGCAGATATGTGCGGCCGTCCTCGCCCTTTACGCGCATTTTGAGTCTGCGGGCCTGAGCATCACCCAGATTGGAGCATGAGCAGACCTCAAAGTATTTTTTCTGTCTGGGGGACCAGGCTTCAATATCACAGGATTTTACCTTGAGATCCGCAAGGTCGCCAGAGCAGCATTCAAGCTGGCGCACGGGAATATCCATGCTTCTGAACAGCTCTACAGAGAAACGCCACATTTTTTCGTACCATGCCATGGAGTCCTTCGGCTTGCAGACAACTATCATCTCCTGCTTTTCAAACTGGTGGATGCGGTACACGCCTCTCTCCTCTATGCCGTGGGCACCCTTTTCCTTGCGGAAGCAGGGAGAGTAGCTGGTGAGTGTCTGGGGGAGTTTCTCCTCAGGGATTATCTGGTCAATGAACTTTCCTATCATGGAGTGCTCGGAGGTACCGATGAGATAGAGATCCTCGCCCTCTATTTTATACATCATGGCGTCCATATCAGTCTGACTCATGACGCCCTCCACCACGTTGCCGTGGATCATAAAGGGCGGGATGCAGTAGATGAAGCCCTTATTTATCATAAAGTCTCTGGCATAGGCCAAAACCGCAGAGTGGAGTCTCGCAATATCGCCCATCAGATAGTAAAAGCCGTTTCCGGACACACGGCCGGCCGCATCCATGTCCACACCGTCGAAGCGTTCCATTATCTCGGAATGATACGGAATTTCAAAATCCGGTACGACGGGGTCGCCAAAACGCTCAACCTCTACATTGGCGCTGTCGTCAGGGCCTATTGGCACAGACGGGTCAATTATATTTGGAATACTGAGCATAATTCTGCGAATGCGCTCGGCGTATTTTTCTTCCATGGCTTCAAGCTCGGCAAGTCTGTCCGCGTTTGCCTTTACCTGGGCCTTTATCTGTTCGGCCTCCTGCAGCTTTGAGGGGTCTTTCTTTGCCTGTGCCATAAGCTGGCCTATCTGCTTGGAAAGAGTGTTGCGGCTGGCGCGCAGGTCGCTGGCCTCAGTTATGGCGGAGCGGTTTTTTGCGTCCAGTTCCAGCAGCTCATCTACCAGAGGCAGCTTCTGGTCCTGATATTTCTTCTTTATATTTTCACGTACAAGCTCAGGGTTCTCTCTTACAAATTTGATGTCAAGCATGTCTCTTCTCCTACTTTTTTATTTCTGTTTCATCCGGCCATGACCGGCGGCTTTAAGCATATCTATAAGCGCTTCCCTGTCGTCGGCGCCGTAGAATTCCAGTTCTATTTTACCTGTATGTCTTCCATCAGTGAGCTTCACTTTTCGGCCCAGCAGCCGTGTAAGCTCGTCGCAGATCTCTGAGACATAATCCACGGTCACCTGTGTTGCAGCATTTTTCGTATCAGGAGCTTTCTGCTCCTTCATAAGACTGCCTGCCAGCTGCTCCGTCTTTCGCACGGACAGTGAACGATTGACCACCTCGTTTGCCGCCTGCAGCTGTTTTGAGCTGTCCTCAATTGGCACGAGAGCTCTGGCGTGTCCTGCGGACAGACTGCCTTTTTCAACCATCTCCAACACCTTGGGTGACAGCGTGAGCAGCCGCAGCGCATTTGTTATTGCGGGCCGTGAACGGCCTACGCTCTTTGCCGCTTCCTCCTGGGTCAGGCCGTAGTCGTCTATAAGAGTCCTGTAACCCTTGGCTTCCTCTATAGGGTTCAGGTCCTCCCGCTGTAGATTTTCCACCAGCGCAAGCTCGGCGGTTCTCCTGTCGTCTGCCTCTATAACTCTGACAGGTATCTCTGTAAGGCCTGCAAGCTTTGAAGCGCGCCAGCGGCGCTCACCTGCTATTATCTGATAATATCCAGTGTCCAGCTTCCGGGTTACTATTGGCTGGATTAGACCGTATTGCGCTATGGAGTCAGCCAGATCCCGCAGGCTGTCCTCATCAAAATATTCTCTGGGCTGTTCCAGCCTTGGCTCTACCTTGCTTACGGGCAGGACCAGAAGTTCGGAACTTTGTTCGTCCTCATACTCGTTTGCCCCAAAAAGCACTCCGAGACCGGTGCCAAGACCCTTTTTTTCCTTTGCTGCCATTGTCCCTCCTTACTTTTCGCATCTGGCGGCAAATTCCTCCGCCAGAGACATATAGGCTCTGCTGCCTTTGTTCATTTTATCATAAGCCACTCCGGGTATACCGTGGCTTGGCGCCTCGGACAGGCGCACACTGCGTGGAATAACAGTGTCATACACCTTGGCAACCAGATATTTTCTAAGCTCGCCCGCCACCTGGTTTGTGAGATTCGCTCTCGCGTCGTACATGGTGAGGACGATCCCCTCTACCTCAAGGCGCCGGTTAAGACGCTTGTTGCACATCTTTATACTGGTCATCAGATCGGCTATTCCCTCAAGCGCGTAATACTCGCACTGCATTGGAATAAGCACACTGTCGGCTGCCACCAGAGCATTGACAGTGAGCAGTTCCAGTGAAGGCGGACAATCCATCAGAATATAGTCATAGTCGCTGTACAGCGGCAGCAGAGAATTCTTTAAAACAAATTCCCTCTTGTCTGTGCCTATCCGTTCCACAGATGCAGCGGCCAGTCCTTTGCCGGTGGGTATCACATCCCCGCATTCCGTATGTCCCATGCAGCCCTCGGCCGGCGCGTTGTTTATCAGCATGTCGTAGGTGTTTGGACGCCGACTTTTTGAAACACCCATGCCGGAGCTGGCGTTGCCCTGGGGATCGCAGTCCAAAAGCAGCGCCCGCCGACCCATCATGCTTAAAGCGGCGCAGAGATTCACGCAGGTGGTTGTTTTACCCACCCCGCCCTTCTGATTTGCAATTGCAATGATCCTTGCCATTCTCTCTCTCCTTGCTGCTGCCATAGTTTGTGCTATTATATCAGCTCGGGAGAGTAATTTCAATGTTTCGCATGAAACATTTTGCGCTTTGGGGTTTTTTGGTTTCACGTGAAACGTCTAATCAACAAGCATGTCTATATCCGCAATGGTCAACCCGGTATGCAGCGCCAGATTGACGCCGTAGCCAATAAGCTTTCCGGCGCGCACGGTGCTGTCAATATATCTGGGCGTTACAAACATGGACTGCACATCAGGCTCGGTGGACAGCCAGGAGGCGTCGATGACAGTGGGCACACCAACTGCCACTACAGGCACACCCAGAGTCTCCGCGTCCGGGCGTTCCCTGTCGTTTCCAACGCCTGAACCGGGGGATATTCCGGTGCTGCATATCTGCACGCTTCGGCAGAGCCTTGCCGCGTCCGCCCCGGCCAGGGCGTCAATGGCAATGATGCAATCCGACTGAATTTCGGAGCAGAGAGTTTTGATTTGGACAGCGCTCTCAATGCCGGTAGTGCCCAGAACGCCCGTGCGGCACAGCGCCGTAGATTTAAAGGCTTTAAAATCCTCCGGTGCACTGTGCTTCAAATGCCGGGTCACAATAATGTTCGAGGCGGCAATAGAACCCAGCGCGTCAGGGGTGACATCCGGGTTTCCGAGCGCAGCCACCAACAGAGTACTGCATTTGGAAAAATCAACGCAGCGGCCCAAAAGCTCTGCAATGGCTGCAGCGGCGTTTGGGAAGCTCTCCGAGCCCCGCTCAAAGAGGGCGTCCAGCTCCAGCGTGTAATATTTTCCGCAGGGCTTATTGAGCGCCTGGGCGCCTTGCTGATCAAGAGTTTCCACATTGGTGAGCTGGTGGCCATTGAGCATCTCCTGCCGGGCTTTAAAACCGGACAGCTCCGTGGTTTCTCCGGCGCTCTCGGTCCACAGCTGCCGCGCCTCGCTGGCCAGATCTGTTCTTCCATTTTTTAACATATCATATCCGCCTCCAATCAATATATAGTGTATTTTTCCCACAAAAAGTGGCTTAGATAACAAGACAGAAAAATAAAAAGTTTTTTTGAAAAAAGAGCTTGCTTTTCAGACAAATCTTTGTTATAATTTCAAAATGCGAGTTATCTTAACTCAATTTTGTAGGAGGAGGTGTCGATAAATACATGGCCAACATTAAATCTTCTGCCAAGAGAGATATAAAGTCCAAGCAGCTCAGATCCAAAAATCGGGCTGACAAGACCGAGCTCAGGACCATGATTAAAAAGTTTGACGCAGCTGTTGCCGAAGGCAACCACGATACAGCCGTCAGTGCCTATAAAGTTGCTGTTAAGACTGTTGACCGCGCGGCTGGCAAGGGTCTGTTGCATAAGAACAATGCAGCACACAAAAAGTCCGCGATGGCAACCAAGCTCAACGAGATGGCTTAATAACGCAATGATCAAGGGACGCAGGAATCTGCGTCCCTTTGGCATTTTATGGACGCTTTTTGACCGGCGGCTTGACGGAAAAGATTGATATGGGCTATAATATGAATTTCGGTCAAAAAAATGATGGTCTAACCCGCAGAAAGAGAGATGTCATGGAAAAAAAGCTGATGCTGATAATCAATCCCGCTGCCGGACGCAGCGGATATAAAATAGATTTGGGTGACGCGCTCCAGACTCTTGATAACGGGGGATATCGCACCACGCTGTTTTTCACCTCCGCTCCCGGCGACGCCACTGCCTATGCGGCAAAATATGCCGCGCAATACGATACGGTGGCCTGCGTCGGCGGAGACGGGACGCTCAGTGAGGTTATAGCCGGGCTTATGCAGGTGAAATACCCGCCAAAGCTTGGATATATGCCCATGGGCACAGCAAACGATGTGGCCACCACGCTGGCCCTGCCCAAGAACGACACAGTGAGCGCAGCGCGCCGGATACTGTATGGAGAGCCGCATCCATTTGACGTTGGCGGCTTTGGTGAGGACAAGTATTTTGCCTATATTGCCGCTTTCGGCGCTTTTACCGAGGTCAGTTATGCCACTCCGCAGAACCAGAAAAAGGTATTGGGCCATCTGGCCTATGTGCTGCAGGGCATGGTCCAGCTGCCTAAAATAGAGGTCTATAAGACACGCGTGGAGTATGACGGGGGCCAGGTGGAGGCAAATCTCATCTACGGCAGTATGTCCAACTCCACTTCCGTTGCGGGCATTGTCAGACTCCGGGAGGAGATGGTCTGCCTGGGCGACGGGATGAGCGAGCTTGTGCTGGTGAAGGACCCCGGCAGCGTGGAAGGTCTGGGAGATATAGTCTCAAGCGTGCTTATGCAGCGCTATGACAGCGGCAAGCTTATAATTCTGCACACAAAGAAGGCCCGCTTTACTTTTGAAAAGCCGGTGGCATGGACAAGAGACGGCGAGTCGGGCGGGGAATATCAGGAGATAGAGCTGAGAAATTATAAGGCGCCAATAGAGATCATATTCTGAAAAACCATAGATTCCTGTTGAAAAAACCAAGAGGAATGTATATAATAACAAAGCACGGCGCGTTGGCGGCGTGCAATAAATATGAGTGCCTTCGGACACAAAGAGAGGATAGGTGCCAAATGAAGCATCAGAAAATTTCCGGCATATATGCCGACGCTTCGGCTTTCAACGGGCAGGAACTGACCGTATGCGGCTGGGTAAGAACTGTGCGCGATATGAAAAATTTCGGCTTTGCAGAGCTGAATGACGGCAGCTGCTTTAAGTCGCTGCAGGTCGTGTTTGAGAGGTCGACCCTGAATAATTACGATGAGATCGCAAAGCAGAATGTTGGCGCCGCCCTGGTAGTACACGGCACCCTTGTGCTTACTCCGGACGCCAAGCACCCCTTTGAGCTTAAGGCAAACGACATAATCGTGGAGGGCACCTCCACACCGGATTATCCGCTGCAGAAGAAGCGCCACAGCGTGGAGTTTCTCCGTACGATTCAGCACCTGAGACCCAGAACCAATCTGTTTTCCGCGGTGTTTCGCGTGCGCAGTGTGGCCGCCCAGGCCGTGCACGAATTTTTCCAGAGCAGGGGCTTTGTTTATGTGCACACGCCCATAATAACCGGCTCTGACTGCGAGGGAGCGGGTGAGATGTTCCGCGTGACTACGCTTGACCTGAATAATCTTCCTCTGAAAGAGGACGGAACAGTGGACGACAGCAAGGACTTTTTTGGCAAGCCCACAAGCCTTACCGTCTCCGGCCAGCTCAACTGTGAGAACTTTGCCATGGCCTTCGGCGATGTGTATACCTTCGGTCCCACCTTCCGGGCGGAGGTATCCTATACCCAGCGCCACGCGGCGGAGTTTTGGATGATAGAGCCTGAGATGGCCTTTGCCGATCTGAACGACTATATGGATACCGCCGAGGCGATGGTAAAGCATATAATAAACACCGTGCTGGAAAAATGCCCTCAGGAGATGGAGTTTTTCAACTCCTTTGTGGATAAGGGGCTGCTGGGCCGCCTGCAAAACGTGGTCAGCAATGATTTTGGCAGAGTCAGCTATACCGAGGCGGTGGAGATACTGAAAAACAGCGGAAAGAAGTTTGATTTCCCCGTGGAATGGGGTATCGACCTTCAGACCGAGCATGAGCGGTATCTGACCGAGGAGGTTTACAAGAAACCGATATTTGTCACCGATTACCCCAAAGAGATC
>CAYFSB010000009.1:0-4197 GCA_964345655.1 uncultured Oscillospiraceae bacterium | reverse complement strand
ATGCGCATGAACGACGACGGAAAAACCGTGGCCGCTGCAGACTGCCTTGTGCCGGGAATCGGGGAGATAATAGGCGGAAGCCAGCGCGAGGAGCGCCTGGATATGCTCACCAGCCGTATGGCAGAGCTGGGGCTGGACGAGAAGGATTACTGGTGGTATCTGACCTTCGCCGCTCCGGCAGCTGCCGCCACGCGGGCTTTGGACTGGGCTTTGAGCGTATGGTCATGTACCTCACAGGCGTGTCCAACATCCGCGACGTGGAGCTGCACCCCCGCACAACAGGCAACGCGGACTTCTGATAAAAGGAAAAGGGACTTCGTAATCTGAAGTCCCTTTTGTGTCATCATTACATAATGGAGCATAAAATGAAAACCAAACATAAAGTTCTACTCTGCATACTTGTGCCCATAATGCTCATAGCTTTTGCCGTCGCGGGATATTTCATATATATGGCGGTGGACATGTCCAAAGCGCCGGATGCCCGCAGCACGGTCACAGAATATATGGATAAGCTCTGTGCCGGAGATTTTCAGGGTGCGGAGGCCGTAATAAGCAGCGGGCAGAGCTATGAGCCGGCAACACCCCCTGAGGGCGAAGACGGACAGCTGCTGTACAGCGCGATGAGCTCAAGCCGCGCCTACAGGCTGGACGGCCTGTGTGAGACCTCAGGGAGAAGCGCGGAGCAAAAAATAACAGTCATGATCCTGGACTGTGAAAAACTGACGGACGGGCTGAACGATGACGTAAACGCCGTTCTGGCGGACATGGTGGAAAAGGCCGGGCGCTCCGACGAAATATATAATGAGGATCTGAGCTATAGAGACGATGCGGTGGAGCAGGCCTATGCACAGGCGCTGGACGCCAGGCTTGAGAATGCCGGCAAGTATAGCGCATCCGCAGAGCTGACGCTGAAAATGAAATACAGCGGCGGCAAATGGCAGCTGCTGAATGCAAATGAGCTTGCCGCAGCGCTGCTGGGCTGGGCACAGAGCACCGATATTGACGCGCAGGCCGGGAGCATAAGGGCAGCCGCCCTGACGCAGCTGAACTATGTGCGAAAGCAGTACAGCATAGAGGAGAGCGCCCTGTCGGCCCCGGCGCCGGAGCAGACCCGCTTTGGCAGTACCGACGACCCCGCCGTTATAGAAGCGCTGCTGGCAACGCCGATAGCAAAGCAGCTGATCGGGGATGAGACGCTGCTTTGGAACAGGGATATAGAGCGTATACCCGGAACCGAGATAAAATACTATCTGGACGAGACTATTCTGACGCTGGTCTGGCAGGAGGAAGAGGCCCAGGCCGTGGGCACCTTCTCGGAGGTCATCGTGGCCGACGGCTCCCAACTGCGCCGGAAGATAGCCGGGGATGAATACGGAAGCTTTGAGTTTGAGACTACCACGGACTTTGCGGCGGATACAAATGCGGTGCTGGCTGTGGGCGGAGATTTCTATAATCACGACAGAGCCTGCGGCATAGTGGTAAACCAGCGGAATATATACAGATTTGAACCGGATACCTGTGACACCTGCTATATAACGACGGACGGTGATATGCTGTTCAGCTATCGACAGCAGTTCCAGGAGCAGAGCGAGGCGGAGAACTTTATCCGCGACAACGATGTGCTGTTTTCCCTGTGCTTTGGCCCGGTGCTTATAGATAACGGACAGGACGTGACCCCTGAGGAGTATCCCTGGGGAGAGATCAACGATACCTATGCCCGCAGCGCGCTGGGCATGCTGGGAGAGCACCACTATCTCACCATGAATATAAACTGCCAGCAGCCGGGCTACTATTATCTGGCGACTCTAAGGCAGGCGGCTGACGCCATGCTGGAGCGGGGTTGCATCAAGGCCTACACTCTGGACGGGGGACAGACGGCCACAACAGCGTTTAACGGCCAGCTTATAAACCCGGTGCAGTTCGGGACAGAAAAGCTTATCAGCGATATTATCTATTTTGCCACGGCTATGCCCTGAATTGCATAGGGCGGTGAAACGCAGCGGGAGACCGAACAATAAAACAGGCTGTTGACAGTATGTCGGCATTTTACAGGCCCGAAGGAGCATTGCTGCTTCTCCGGGCCTGTTTTCACGTCACAATGGCGCCAAGGGTAAGTATACCAAGATTGTTTTCATAAATTGTGGGAAAATCAGTGAGCGGCAGCGGATTTGTACCAAGTCCCGCCTCTATGGTATATCCGGGCCTGTCAAAATCCTGAATAAACCAATCCTTGTATCCGGCAAAGCCGGAGGCATAGGGCGTCTCCTCTACGGCATATCCGGAGACGGTGGAAAAAACCTGTGCTATTTTATCCGCGCCCACCGGCATATAGTCAAGAAAACGCCAGTAGATCACCTCTCCCTGAGTGTGGTATGCCAGAATAAGCGCCGGGTCAAAGGACAGTGTAAAATCGTACATAGCCCGGCTCTCAGGTGCGTACAGGGGGGCGGGGCCTACATAGTCCGCCGGAGCGGGAGAGGAAAAGCCCTGGGCGCCTTTTATGGCTTTGGCCTGCTCCCAGCCTGCGGGATACTGGAGGTTCAGGTCGATGCCCCTGATATTGGCCTTCCAGCCGGAGGGAAAAGGAATATTAGGGAAAGCCGCGGCGATGGCGCGGGCGCCGTTATAGTATTCGCCGCCTGTCGGCTCGCCGGTCACAAGATCTATGGCGTCAGGGTCTGCGGCGGGGATAAGGCAGACAGTGGCATAATCCAGGATCTCTGCCGCGCTCGTGCCGAAGATATAGCCGCCGGAGGCGTAGGCGGAAGCCAGTTCCTCTGCAAAGCGCAGTAAAACCGGAGTAGTGATCCATTCATTGGCATGGTGGGAGGCACTATAAAGTACCCTGTTGCCGCCGTGCCCCAGACTCAGGCTCCACAGGGGCTTGCCCATGACGCTTTTTCCTATCTCGGCTGTCACTATAAAAGGGTAGCGGGCGGCAAGACCTCTCACACAGTAGCCTACAAGGGCGGCGCTGTAGTTAATGTCTGTGGGCACCACCTGAAACGGCAGCGGCACAATGAGCTGAGTTCCCAGCTGAAGGCTGCCGGCCTGAAGCCCCGGATTTGCAAGCATAATGGACTCTGCGGTACTGCCGTGCATTGCAGCGATGGAAGAGAGCGTATCTCCCCGGTGTACCTTGTGTATAATATAACCGGTATACCAGGGCAAAATGGCCCTGTGAGTTTCGCTTCCGGCCACTCCGTCCGCCTCCAGATCGTAAGCGGCCTGAAAGCGCATTAAGGCATATTTTGTAGCAATACCAAAGCTCCCGTCAGTGGCCAGCTCCCCAAAGCACGCCCTGTTAAGGGCAAGCTGTAAAAGCTGGACAGATGGCCCGGTGCTGCCAAGTTTCAGTACCTTCATTCGCGCTGCCTCCTTAAATCTGTTATCTCTACAGTATATTGACCCCTCAGGCATATTATCACCCCGGTCAGGAAGAAAAGGAGAAACCCTCATATTGTAAATAGTCACCATGAAGCTTGGACAATTTCCACAAAAAATCAGGTCAAAATTTGGATTGTCTAAACAGAGCGACTTATGTATAATATAAGAGGGTCATTGTGACCCTCAATATGACTGCGTGCCCGGCTCTCCATATTTATAGCCGTGCACAGCTTTAATAAGGAGGAATATGTGTTTCCCTGAGACTCAGGGTGCGGCAGAGTGGAGACCTGTCGTAATGCGGGAGACTTGCGTCCCCGTGAGGGCGCTCAGGCGGAGGCCGGGCGGTCAGAGTCAGTAAGATGGCAACTGTAACACTGAAAAACCTGAAGAAGATCTATCCGTTCGTCAGCGGCGAGGGCAAGAAAAAAAAGAAAAAGGGTGAGCCTGAAGAGGAGAAGAAGGTCAATCTCCAGATCACCGAGCAGGGCGTTGTGGCAGTGCAGGAGTTTAATCTTGACATCGCCGACAAGGAGTTCATCGTGCTGGTAGGCCCCTCCGGCTGCGGCAAATCCACCACACTGAGAATGGTGGCCGGCCTTGAGGAGATAACCGAGGGTGAGCTCTACATTGACGGCAAGCTTATGAACGATGTGGCGCCCAAGGACAGAGACATAGCCATGGTCTTCCAGAACTACGCGCTCTATCCCCATATGACCGTGTATGAAAACATGGCATTCTCCCTGAAGCTGCGCAAGGAAAAGAAGGAAGTAATCGATAAGAAGGTCCGTGAGGCCGCGGAGATCCTGGATA
>CAYFSB010000008.1:3562-17730 GCA_964345655.1 uncultured Oscillospiraceae bacterium | reverse complement strand
GACGAGTTCGTCAGCCTCGCGCTCGAACCAGACGTTCGAGCCGAATTCGCCGAAGAGCTTCGAAATCTTGGCGATGGTCTCGTCGGTGCAGATGGGCTTGCCGCAGTCCTTGCAGTAGAACACGGGGATCGGCAGACCCCAGCGGCGCTGACGGGAGATACACCAGTCGTTGCGCTCGCGGATCATGGCGCCCATGCGCTCCTTGCCCCAGGCGGGCAGCCACATCACATCTTCGCAGGCCGCAATAGCTGCGTCCTTAAAAGAATCTACGGAGCAGAACCACTGGGGGGTGGCGCGGAAGATGATCGGGCTCTTGCAGCGCCAGCAGTGGGGATAGCTGTGGATTATATCCTCGGAGGCAAAGAGCATGCCGCTCTCTTTCATGTCGCGGAGGATGACGGGGTTTGATTCATCGGTGCCCATACCGGCATATTTGCCGGCGTAATCGGTGTGGCGGCCCTGATCGTCCACAGGGACAACCATTTCCATGCCATAGCGCAGGCAGGTCTGATAGTCGTCCGCGCCAAAGCCGGGAGCGGTGTGGACACAGCCTGTACCAGATTCCATTGTAACATAATCGGCCAGCAAAAGCCGGGAGGTCTTGTCAATAAAGGGGTGCTGGGCCAGCATATTTTCGTAGAAGCGGCCGGGATGAGTCTCCACTATCTCATATGAGTCAAAGCCGCCGATACCCATGACCTTTGCCACCAGAGCCTCTGCCATGATGTAGAGCTCACCGTTGGGGGCCTTCACAATTGCATAGGACTCATCCGGGTGCAGGGCGATCGCCAGGTTGCCGGGCAGGGTCCAGATGGTGGTTGTCCAGATGACGAAGAAGAGCTTGCTGTGGTCAAGATTGGAGAGCTTTCCCAGATCGTCCTTCATGGGGAATTTCACATATACGGTGGTACAGGGGTCGTCGTGATATTCGATCTCCGCCTCGGCCAGAGCGGTCTCGTCCTTGGCGCACCAGTACACGGGCTTGAGACCCTTGTAGATATGGCCGTTCTGATACATCTTGCCAAAGATGCGGATCTCATCAGCCTCAAAGCCCTTGTCCATTGTGCGGTAGGGGTGCTCCCAGTCGCCGATGACGCCCAGACGCTTAAAGCCGGCCATCTGGCGGCCGATATACTTCTCGGCATAGTCGTGGCAGGCATCACGGAAGGCAGCTACAGACATGGCCTTGTGGTTCAGCTTCTGCTCCTTGATTATAGCGCTCTCAATAGGCATGCCGTGGTTGTCCCAGCCGGGCACGTAGGGGGTATAGTAGCCGCGCATGGCATAGGAACGGACGATAAAGTCCTTTATGGCCTTGTTCAGGGCGTGACCCATGTGAATGTCGCCGTTGGAGAAGGGAGGGCCGTCATGGAGGGAGAAGCGGGGCTTGCCCTCGTTCTTCTTCATAAGCTCATTATAGATGTCCATCTCTTCCCAGCCCTTGAGCATTTCCGGCTCCCGCTTGGGCAAGCCTGCACGCATGGGAAAATCTGTTTTCGGCAGATTGAGAGATGAATTAAAATCCTGTGACATATTCTTTTCTCCTATACTATCTATTTTTTACGGAATATAATCAAACAGCGGGGCGCGCGCAGTTGCGCCCGCCCCGTAATAATCAAAAAATAAAGGTAAAGCTCAGATAGAGAAAGGCTGTGTGCTGTCAAAGCCTTTTTTTGCCGGCGATGATGGGGCGTCCATTGCCGGAGAGAGGTCTATCATAATGGGAGGCTCCGGCTGTATTCGTGCCACGGAATCTTCTATACTGCGCACAGCGTCCTCAACGTAGTTCTTGCCGGCGGCTTTGGGGGCCTCCGGCTGGGGAATGACGCCGCTGCTGATGGCATCCAGATTTTTGAGCTGGGCGTTGCACATGGCACGCACCCCGTCAAAGAACTTTGAAGTAATGGCTTTGGCGTCGGCAAGACGGCGCTCCTGATTGGCTGTCTCCTCCTCGATGGAGCCGACTCTGGCCTTGACCTGACGCTCCGCGTCCGCCAGCATTGCGGCAGAGCGCTGACGCGCATCGGCCTCGATCTGGACGGCCAGCTTCTGCGCGGACAAAACCGCCATATTCAGTGCCTCTTCATTGGCACGGTATTCCTCGATCTTATCCACAAGAACCTTCATCTTGCTCTTGAGCACCGCGTTTTCCTTCTGGGAAGCGGTCATATCATCGGCCAGCTCCTCAAGAAAATCATCCACGGAGGCCATATCGTAGCCGCCGAACTTGGCTTTTTCAAAGGTCTTCTCACGAATGTCCTGAGCGGTAATCATATATTTATCCACCTTTCAATTATTTCTTAGAAATACTCTCCGTCGCTCTCCGGCTGCTCATGCTGAGAGCCCAATATATCTACATTTTGGGGAGTGACGAAATATGTCTTTGCCGACACGGGGGTAATTTTCCCCTGGAGGGCAAAGGTAATACCGGAAAGGAAATCCAGCAGGCGGCGGGCCGTATCTGTGGGCAGCCCCTCAAGGGTCATCACCACGGAGCGGTTTTGCAGCAGGTGGTTCATAAGCTCCCCGGCCTCATCAAAGGATTTGGGGCTGAATAAAATCACCTGAGTCTCACTGCCGCCGAAATTCACAAGCCGCTCACGCTGCGGGGACTTGGGCTTGCCGGTCTTTTTCATGCCCAAATTTCCAAAAAGGCCACCCTCTGAAGGCGCCTTGGCCGCTTTACGGGCTGCCGGTTCCGGATTTGAAGACGGCTCCTCAGCAAATGAACGTTCAAATTCCATTTGCGCGGCGGTGGGCTGTGCAGGCTGTGCAGTGCTGTTGTCCGCACCTTCAAAGAAATCGTCCTCGTCATCATATGGTTGTGTAAGTTTTCGCAGTTCGTCCATGAAACCCATGGTTTCGCCTCCAGTGAGATAATGCTATTTATATATGCGCTGGCCAAATATGGCAGTGCCCACCCTGACCATGTTCGCGCCGCAGTCTATTGCGGCCTCATAATCGCCGGACATGCCCATGGACAGAAAATCCATATGTACATTATCGTATTTTTTTACCCCATTGTCAATAAAAAGCTGTTCCATGAGGTTAAAATATGGCCGATTTTCATCCGCGCAGGCGCAAATCGGAGGAATTGCCATCAGTCCCCGCACGGAAACAGAGGAAAATCCCGCGGCCTTTTCCAGCGCGGCGGGCAGGGCTTCCGGAGAAAAGCCGGATTTTGAGGCTTCGGCGCCAATATTTATCTCCAGCAGCACATCCTGGACAAGCCCCTTTGCCATAGCGGCCTGATCAATCGCACTCAACAGCTCAAGACTGTCCACGCCCTGTATCAGCTTTGCCAGCCCCACCACCTGCCTGACCTTGTTCTTTTGAAGGTGGCCTATAAAATGCAGAGGAACACCGTCATAGGCGTTTTGGGCGTTCTTTTCCAACATCTCCTGCACGCGATTCTCGCCGCAGATGTCCACACCCGCGGCTATGGCCTGCCGTACTTTGTCTGCGTCGTTCATCTTTGTGGCAGCCACAAGAAGAATTTCACCCGGCTCTCGCCCGGCACGCCTGGCGGCAGCAGCTATATTGCCGCGCACATGAGCCACATTATCCGCAATGCTCATCAATCCCATATCCTTCCCTCGCAGATGTTCTCGCCGGAGACTATAAGCGTGTTCCCCTCCAGCAGGGCATCCTCGCTGGAGGATATCGCCGCAATACAGCTCTTTCCGGTCTTATATATTATATCCACCGCCTTGCGCTCTACAACGCCGGCGGTGAGAGTATAGACAAATTTACTGCCGTCCTCGTCTGTCATGACGGCCTCTTCCGGTAGCTCCAGGCCGGTATATTCGGAGAAAATAAGCTTCGCAGAGGTCTTTCTGAGGGACATGTATCCGCTCCCTGAGCAGTTTAGCCGGAGAAGTACCATGGTCTTGCCGCCGGAAGCGGAAAGGGAGAGAACATGTGCGCTGACGCTCTGCTCCATTCCGTCAAATAAAATGCGGCAGTCTCCCTTGGCGCGCAGCTCGGCGCTGTCGCAAAAAGCGGCGAAATACCAGTTGTAGCCGGAAACAAGCCGACCCACCGCGTCGCCCACGGCAGAGGGCTTTTGCTCAAGGAGCTGCTCCAGCTCCTCCGGCGTCAGCCCGTCCAGATCCTCCGGGGAAAGGCTTTCATAGCCGTCCACAGCGTTATAAAACAGGGCGGAGCAGGGGGAGAGCAGCAGCTTGCCGCTGTCTGTGTATGCTATCTCTCCCTGGGCGGCCACACGCAGACCATCCTGCGTGAGCAGCTGTATCCCGTCGGGGGAGCAGACAAGCTGCTCCCGCCTGACGGCAATACCATATAGCTCTGCGCTGTCTGTGACGGTGACGCGTTCCACTGTCACAGTCTCCATATCACGGTTCAGCTTCTCATAGAGAAGCGCACCCATATAGGCGCAGGCTCCCAAAAACAGCACCACAGCCACCGCCCTTAAAAACAGCGGCTCGGCCTCCGCCTTATGTATCGAAGTCAACGCTGAGAGCCTTGGGGGGCACAATAGTGGATATCGCGTGCTTGTAGATAAGCTGCTGTTTTCCCTCAGAATCCAGAATGACGGTGAAGCCGTCAAATCCCTTCACAATGCCGTGAAGCTGGAAGCCGTTCATAAGGAACATTGTGACCGTCAGCCGGTCCTTCCTCGCCTGGTTAAGAAAATTGTCCTGGAGATTTTGCGTTTTCTGCATATCAGCCAACTCCTTTTTTTCTCGAAGCGGCTGTCTGCGCCGCCTCATCATAGTGTGTCTCACGCCATTGGCGTGGTACTCTATGATATACCGCGGCTGTATAAAAACTCAGTCGAAATCAGTCGTGCGCTCACAAAGTCAGGCTCGCTCTGCCATAAGATCCATTTGGCCTCTTTGTCCCGGTTAAACCAGGTGAGCTGGCGCTTGGCATAGCGGCGGCTGTTCAGCTTTATAAGAGCTGCCGCCTCATCCCGGCTTATCTCCCCTCTGACAGCCATGGCCGCCTCTTTGTATCCGATGGCCTGCATGGCGGTGCAGCCCGCATATAGCCCGCCGGATAAAAGCTCCTCCACCTCGCGGAAAAGCCCCTGCTCCACCATGGAGTCCACCCGCCGGTCGATCCGGGAGTATAGCTCCGCCCGGTCTGAGTAGTTCAGCAATATGACAGCGGCATCGTACCGTTTTGGCAGCGAGCGCGTCATTTCATCGTGCTGGGTGATAGTGATGCCTGTGAGAGTGTAGACCTCAATGGCGCGCACTATCCGGCGCTTGTCTGCCGGGTGGAGCTTTGCTGCCCGCTCCGGGTCCACATGAGAGAGCCTTGAGAGCATAACCTCCCCGCCGAGGCGGTCATACTGGAGAGAGAGCTGCTCCCGCAGCGCGGCATCCCCCTCATCCCGGTCGGCAAAAGCCCGTCCGGAGAGCAGAGAGTCAATATAAAGTCCGGTGCCCCCCACAATTATGGGGAGCTTTCCTCTGGCGAGAATATCATCGCAGCAGCGGGAGGCATCCTTAACATAGCGGGCCGCAGAATAGTCCTCACCGGGCTCGGCAATATCCAGCATATGGTGAGGGATCTGGGCCCGTTCAGCGGATGTGGCCTTGGCAGTGCCGATATCCATGTGCCGATATACCTGCATGGAATCCGCGGAGACTATCTCCCCATTGTATTCCCTGGCAAGCTCGATCCCAAGCCGGGTCTTGCCGGTGGCGGTGGGGCCCGCCACAACAATAACTTTTGGCGGCATGGAGGCACCTCACACAATGCGTTTAAACTGCTTGTCCAGCTCTTTTCTGGTGAGCGTGACGGACACGGGCCTCCCGTGGGGACAGTATTTTATCTGTCCGGAGAGTACCGCCTCCACAAGCGGTTCAAGCTCGTCCTTCTGCGTGTCCCAGCCTGCCTTGATGGCCGCCTTGCAGGCCACGGTGTGCAGGATCTCGTCTCTTGCGCTCTGAGTGTCAGGCGCCTTGCCCCGGCGGAGCTTTTCGCATATCTCCTCCACGGCGGCAGCGGCGTCCGGAGAGGTCATGTCTGCCGGAACGGCGCGGATTATATATTCATTCTCCCCAAAAGGCTCGATCTCAAAACCAAGCTCCGCCAAAAGCTCCCCGTTTCTTTCCAGCAGCTCTCCGTCCTCTGCCTGAAGCTTCACGGTGGCAGGCATCAGCAGAGCCTGCGACATTATCTGCCGGGTCTGAGCCTTCAGCCGGTCGAATATCATCCGCTCATGGGCGGCGTGCTTGTCTATCAGGATCAGCTCGTCTCCCCGCTCCACGATGATATAGGTCTTCAGGGCCTCACCCAATATATTGTGGTCGGTATAGGGGGAGCTTTCAACATTTTGAACAGGGTTTTCCACATCCACCGGAGAGGAAGGCGCGGAAAATGCTGTCACTGCCTGAGGTTTCTCCGCGAAAGAGCCCGAAATCGGTCGGGCAGGCAGCTCCATATGGGTCTGGTATCCGGCGTCAAAGCTTTTGAGACTGGCCCCGCCGCCAGGGATCTGGGGCCTGGTGCTGTGAAGACTGTCCTGGGGGGCGCTGTTTTTAACGGCATAACCGTTTTGCCGGAAGGACTCCGTACTCATGCTCCGGTAAAAATCACTTCTGGGCTGGGCCAGCTGCACCGTGGAGGGAGAGCGCTCTACACTTGCCGTGGGCCGCTCGCTTTCCAGCGCAAAGCGCACCGCGTTATATACAAGGTCAAAGAGCTTCTTCTCGGAGGAGAATTTCACCTCGGTTTTGGCCGGGTGGACATTTACGTCCACGCTGGCACAGCTCATGTCCAGATACAGGACACATGCCGGGTAGCGGCCGGTGAGCAGGGTGTTTTTGTATGCCTGTTCTACCGCGGACTGGAGCAGTACAGATTTTATAAAGCGCCCGTTGCAGAAAAAATACTGAGCGCTGCGGTTGCCTCTGCCGGCTGATGGAGAGGACACAAAGCCGGATAGCTTCATTCCCTGATCCTCGCTGACGCAGGACAGCAGGGAGGCGGCCATATCACGGCCCAAAAGGGTGTATATGCAGGAGTCCTGCCGCCCGTCGCCGGGGGAGAAAAACTCATCCTTACCGTCTCTGATAAAGCGGACGGATATCTCAGGTCTGCCCAGAGCGCAGCGCAGAGCGGCCAAATTGCATGCGCCGGCCTCGCTCCGGTCGGATTTCAGGAACTTGAGCCTTGCGGGAGTGTTGAAAAACAGCTCGCGCACCACCAGGGTGCTGCCCAGGGGGCAGCCGGTGGGCTGCATGTCCTGTATGTCCCCGGCGCTGAGTGTCATCAGCGTGCCCGTGCTGTCGCCGCGGCGGCGAGTAGCCAGCTCTATGTGAGACACGGAGGAGATGGCGGCCAGAGCCTCACCTCTGAAGCCCATGGTATTTATGGCCTCAAGCCCTTTCTCGTCGTGGAGCTTGGAGGTGGCATGGCGCAGAAAAGCCACGCCCGCGTCCTCCGGCGCCATGCCGCAGCCGTCGTCCGTGACCCGGATATATGTGGCTCCGCCGCCGCGAATCTCCACGGTGACGTTTTTCGCCCCGGCGTCAAAGGAGTTTTCCAGAAGCTCCTTTACCACAGAGGCGGGGCGCTCCACCACCTCGCCGGCGGCGATCATATCCGCCACGTGGGGGGAGAGAATGTTTATAACAGGCATGGGCTGATCCTCCGTTTTTTAAAGCTTCACCATTATACAGGATTTCTGTTGAAAGTTCCACTTAATTTGTGTTAATATTGAATGAATATAAGTTTGACGGCAAGGCCGCCCGAAAAAGGAACAAAATATGAGCTACGAGAGAAAAGTAATTGACATTCAGCAGATAAAGGCCCAGGAACAGGTATGCGCCGATATATTCGACCGGATATGTGCCGACGGCAAGCGCCCCCTCGCAATGGTGGACACCTATGGCTGCCAGCAGAACGAGGCCGACAGTGAGAAGCTCCGGGGATATCTCTCCGAGATGGGATACAGCTTCACTCAGGATGAGTTTCAGGCTGATGTGATAGTGGTCAACACCTGTGCCGTCAGGGAGCACGCAGAGATGCGCGTGCTTGGAAATGTGGGCGCGCTGAACCATACAAAAAAGAACAGGCCCGGCCAGATAATTGCCGTGTGCGGCTGCATGGTGCAGCAGGAGCATATGGCCGAGAAGATAAAGAAGTCCTATCCGGTGGTGGATCTGGTGTTTGGCCCCCATGAGCTGTGGCGCTTTCCGGAGCTTTTGCAGCAGGTGATGACAAGGCACAAACGGGTCTTTGCTGCCGGTAAGAGCGAGGGCGTGGTCGCCGAGGGCATACCCAGCCGCCGGGACGGCAGCGTCAAGGCATGGCTTTCCATAATGAACGGCTGCAACAATTTCTGCTCATACTGCGTGGTGCCGTATGTGCGCGGCAGAGAGCGCTCACGTCGGCCGGAGGATGTGGTGGAGGAGGCCAGAGAGCTGGTGGAGCAGGGCTATAAGGACATAACCCTTCTGGGCCAGAACGTGAACTCCTATGGGCGGGATCTGGACTGCGGAGTTGACTTCGCGGATCTTCTGCGCATGATAAACGATATTCCGGGGGATTTTCTTATCCGCTTTATGACAAGCCATCCCAAGGACGCAACGGAAAAGCTCTTCAAGACCATGGCGGAATGCCCCAAATGTGCCCGCCACATCCATCTGCCTGTCCAGTCCGGAAACGACCATATTCTCAAGATAATGAACCGCAATTACGACAGCGCCAAATATATCGGCCAGGTGGAGTTGGCCAGAAGCTATATGCCCGACCTTGTCATTACCACCGATATCATTGTGGGCTTTCCCGGCGAAACGGACGAGGAGTTTGAGGACACCATAAAGCTCTGCGAAAAGGTGCGCTTTGACGCCATGTTCACCTTTATCTATTCAAAGCGGGTGGGCACGCCCGCGGCCTCCATGCCGGACCCCTACACGAGAGAGGACAAGCAGCGGCATTTTGACCGGCTGACCGAGGTGGCAAACCGCATTTCCGGTGAGAAACACAGAGAATACGAGGGGAAGACACTCCGCGTGCTGGTGGATGGAGAGACGGGGCACGAGGAGTATAATCTCTCCTGCCGCACAAACGGCGGCAGACTTGTGCATCTCAAAGACGACGTGGGACTCATCGGGAAATTTGTGAATGTAAAGATAAGCGCCGGCAACACCTGGGCGCTGTATGGAGAGATAGACAATGGCTGAACTTACGCCGATGAAAAGGCAATACTACGAGATAAAACAGCAGCATCAGGACTGCCTGCTGTTTTTCCGTCTTGGCGATTTTTATGAGATGTTCGATGAGGACGCGAAGCTGGCCTCAAAGGAGCTGGATATCGCCCTGACCACCAGAGACAGAACCGTGGAAAATCCTGAGGACAGGACGCCCATGTGCGGTGTGCCCTATCACAGTGCCGAGGCCTATATAGCGAGGCTTATCGCCAAGGGCTATAAGGTGGCCATATGTGAGCAGATGGAGGACCCTGCCCTGGCCAAGGGGCTGGTGCAGCGGGACGTTATACGCATCATCACCCCCGGCACCGTCACAGACAGCTCCATGCTGGAGGAGGCCCGCAGCAACTATGTCTGCGCCGTATATCTGAATAACGGCAAGGCCGGCGCCGCCTTCTGCGATATTTCAACCGGTGAATTCTGCTGTGCCGCCTATGACAGCGACGCTGTGTCCCATATTCTGAACGAGTTGGGCCGCTTTGCCCCAAGAGAGGCAGTGCTGTCCATGGGCGCCGAGCGGGAGGAGGATATAACAGGCTTCCTCACAAAGAAGCTGAACGCCATGCTGGAGCCTGGGGGGAACATGTTCGAGTTTCTGCCCGCCGCCGCCCGGCTCTGCCGCCAGTTCGGCTATAAGGATATAGACCATAGCGGGCTTGGCGAGGAGAATGCCGCCGTCTGCGCAGCCGGAGCGCTGCTGACCTATATCGCCGACACTCAAAAGGTGGATATGGGCCACATTAACCGGCTGGATGTGTTTTACGGCGGCCGATATATGGAGCTGGACTGGACGACCCGCCGGAACCTTGAACTGACGGAGTCTCTGCGCAGCGGGGAGAAGAGAGGTTCTCTGCTGTGGGTGCTGGACAAGACCAAAACGCCTATGGGCGGGCGCCTGCTGCGTTCCTGGGTGGAGCGGCCGCTGCTGTCTGCCGTTGCCATAAAGCGCAGGCTCTCGGCGGTGGGCGAGTTATTCAAAGATAATGTGAAGCGCGGCGAGCTTATGCTGGCCCTGCGGGATATAAACGATATGCAGCGGCTTGCAGGCCGGGCAGTATACGGTACGGCGGGAGGCAGAGATCTGCGGTCGCTGGCGAACTGCGCGGCGGTGCTGCCACGGCTCAAGGAGCTGCTTGCGGGCTTTGGCTGTGTTGAGCTGCGGGAGATCTGCACAATGGACCCGCTGGAGGATCTCCGCGCCGAGATAGACCGGGCCGTGTGTGATGAGCCGCCCTTTTCCGTCCGTGAGGGGGGAATACTGCGCCCCGGCTTTTCCGAGGAAGTCGACAGACTGCGCAATGTCAGGGACAACGGCTCCCAGATGGTCACGGAGCTGGAGGCGAGAGAGCGGCAGCGCACAGGCATAAAGAAGCTGAAGGTGGGCTATAACAAGGTCTTCGGGTACTTTATCGACATCCCCCGCTCTGCGGGACTGGAAAATGTGCCGGAGGACTATATACGTAAGCAGACCCTTGTCTCTAACGAGCGGTATTTTACTCAGGAACTCAAGGAGCTGGAAAATACTCTGCTCACCTCCAGAGACAGGATAAACGAGTTGGAATACGGCTATTTCTGCCAGCTTCGGGACAGCGTGGCCGCAAAGGTGGACAGGATACAGGCTGCCGCAGACGCGGTGGCCCGGCTGGACGCGCTCTGCTCCCTTGCGGAGACGGCTGTGCGCAACGGCTATACCATGCCGGAGGTTGACGCGTCCCGTGAGGTGCGCATTGTTGAGGGCCGGCACCCTGTGGTGGAGCAGACGCTTAAGGATGTGCTCTTTGTACCCAACGATGTCTTTTTAAACGACGCAGACGACAGAGTGGCTATTGTCACCGGCCCCAACATGGCCGGTAAATCCACATATATGCGGCAGACCGCCCTGATCGTACTGATGGCTCAGATGGGCTCCTTTGTGCCGGCTAAAAGCGCCACTATCGGCATTGTGGACAGGGTATTTACCCGCATTGGCGCGTCTGACGATCTGGCCTCAGGCCAGTCCACCTTCATGGTGGAAATGAACGAGATGGCCAATATTCTGCACCATGCAACCCCCACCTCGCTGCTGATTTTGGACGAAATAGGCCGTGGCACCTCCACCTTTGACGGTATGGCCATAGCCAGGGCCGTTCTGGAATACTGTGCGGATAAGCGCAGGCTTGGGGCAAAGACCATGTTTGCCACCCATTACCATGAGCTGTCAGCCCTTGAGGGGGAGATAGCCGGAGTGCGCAACTATAATATCACCGCCAAAAAGCAGGGCGGAACACTGGTGTTCCTGCGGAAGATTGTCCGGGGCGCTGCGGATGACAGCTATGGCATAGAGGTGGCAAAGCTTGCGGGCCTGCCCGACTGTGTTATCGGCAAGGCCAAGGGCTATCTCAAGGAACTGGAGCAGAGCGGCATTGCCCCGGCGGCACCCGCAGGTGTGTGTGGGGACGACCAGATAAGCTTTGCGGATATCGGCACAGATGAGGTGAGAGAGAGGCTCCGGGATATAGATCTGAATACGCTCACGCCGATCGAGGCCATGAATCTGCTTTATGAGCTGCAAAAGAAAGCGAGAGCCTGATGAGGAAAAAATGGGACCCACTTGACTTTACAAGCCATATGACCAGGGGCGAGACCATTGCCGCGTTGACGTATCTGCCGGTGCATGTGGCGGCGCTGCCGATTATTTTGAACCTGATAATGCTTCAGGGCTGGATAGGCGAGGCCACGGCGAACTTCCTGTGCTATGCCGTAGGCGTGGTATATATGCTCTGTTTTGAGTGGAAGTTTCTGCGCCGTGAGTTTGACCCACTGTGCGATGGAATAATGCGCTGTGTTTTGCAGATATGTATCTGCTATGGGCTGATGCTCATATGCAATCTCTGTGTGAACGGCGCGCTGCTGATGCTTCTGCCGGATGAAAACCCGAATAACGTCGCCCTTGTGGATATGGCGGGAGCGGAGTATGGGAAAATCTTTGCCATGGCGGTGTTTCTGGCGCCCCTTGTGGAGGAACTGATATTCCGCGCGGGTATTTTCGGCGCCATAAGACAGCGCAGCAGGCTTCTGGCCTATGTGGTGAGCATGCTGGCCTTTTCCGTGTACCATATCTGGGGCTATGCGGTGTCCGATCCAATTTACTGGCTGTATATCGTGCAGTATATCCCGGTGTCATATCTGCTCTGCCGCTGCTATGAGCGGTCGAACAGCATCTGGTCCAGCATTTTTCTGCATATGGTCATAAACGGAATATCGCTGAAGGCGCTTATGGCGGCTCAGGGGCTGATGTGATGGATGAGTATACGATAAAACCAATTGCCCGGATGCAAAGCGACTTTCCCACAAAATTCGGCATCCCCCGGCAGGCGGGGATAGTGAAGGAACTGGAAAGCCGCATAGTGTTTGAGCCGGAATACCGGGAAGCCGAGGCGCTGCGGGGCATAGAGGGCTTCTCGCATCTATGGCTTATCTGGCAGTTTTCCCAGAATATAAGGGACGGCTGGTCGCCCACCGTGCGCCCGCCCAGACTGGGCGGGAATATCCGCATGGGTGTTTTTGCCACCCGCTCGCCCTTCAGGCCCAACGCGCTGGGGCTCTCCTGTGTGCGGCTGATTGCCGTTGAGAGAGACGACAGTCTGGGGCTGACGCTGAGGGTGGCCGGGGCGGATCTGATGGACGACACACCCATATTTGATATAAAGCCCTATGTACCGTATTCAGACAACGTTCCGGAGGCGGCGTCGGGCTTTGCGCCGGATGCGGGAGCAAGGCTGACGGTGGAGTACAGGCCCTGTGCCGCGGCCGCTGTGCCGGAGGATAAGCTTGCAGCGCTCACCGGCATATTGGAAAATGATCCCCGGCCCAGATATCAGGCGGCGCCTGAGCGGGTGTACGCGCTGGAATTCGCAGGACTTGAGGTAAAGTTCTCCGTGGAGGAGGACTTGCTGACGGTGCTGAGCGCGGAAAAAATCCGGCCCACGGCTGAGAGGTAAATGTATCTGTGAAATTCAGGGATATGATAAAAAAAGCGGATATATTTCTGCTTATATTTTTACTGGTGCTGGGATTTGCCTCGCTGCTGCTGCTAAAAAGCGGGAACGCGGCCGGGGAGAGCGTGGAGATAACCGTGGACGGCAAGCCCTACGGCAGCTATCCGCTGGGAACCGACAGAGTCATTGATGTGAACACTAAATTCGGATATAATCAGATCACAATCAGCGGCGGCACGGTCTGGGTGTCAGACAGCAACTGCGCCGGACACGACTGCGAGTCTTTCGGGGCGATCAGCATGCCGAAGCAGGCCATAATGTGTCTGCCCCACCGCCTTATAGTCACCATATCCGGCGAGAGCGATGTGGACGCTGTTTTATACTGAGGTACACCGGTGAAAAATAATACGAAAAAGATAACGACCTGTGCCCTGCTCTCGGCGCTGGCGCTTATGCTCTCATATGTTGAGGCTGTAATTCCTTTTTCTGCCGGCATGCCCGGTGTAAAGCTGGGCTTTGCCAATATTGCGGTGCTTTTTGCCATATATAAGCTGGGCGGCCGGTACGGGCTGTATGTTAATCTGATACGGATCGTTCTCTCCGGATTGCTGTTTGGCACTCCGTTTTCCACCGCATATGCGCTGGCTGGCGGAATGCTCAGTCTTGTGGCCATGCTGCTGCTGAAAAGAACAGGCTTGTTCAGCGTTGTGGGCGTCTCGATGGCGGGCGGATTTTTCCACAATCTGGGCCAGCTCATTGTGGCGGCGCTGGTTGTGCAGACGCCACAGGTGTTTTTGTATTTTCCCGTTCTGATTTTTGCGGGAATCGCCACCGGGATAGTAAACGGAATTATCACTACCCTGACTCTGACCCGGCTGAAAGCGTAAACTGAACAGTAAACTGAACACGAGAAAAGCGTTCCCCCGAAAATATCGGGGGAACGCTTTTCTATTTGGGGGCGCTGTCAAAAGAGAGAATGAGCCGCCCGACCTCGTCTGCC
>CAYFSB010000008.1:2666-3464 GCA_964345655.1 uncultured Oscillospiraceae bacterium | reverse complement strand
GATGATACCGCAGATGATAAACGTGATCTTTATGTTGTCGGCGGGGGTGTTATCATCGGATATATAGTTGTCTATGAGCTTCTGCTCAAGAAGTCGAAAAAAATCCTCGCCCTCGTCCTTGAAAAGCGTCAGCAGGACTGCGCCGCCCAGCTGGTCCACTGCCCTTGGGAGGCCGACCATAAAAGTGCGGGGGTCTGTAAGCATTAAACCCTTCTCCGGGAAATCTGCCCAGAATTTGTCTACTGTCGCCTGCTTTACCTCGTCCGACAGTTCAAAAATATCATGATAATGTTTGTAGAAGGTGGATTTGTTTATCTGCGCCAGCTCACAAATCTCCACCACGCGTATCTTTTCCGGCGCGTGCTTTTTCCGCAGCGTCATAAAGGCGCGGCGCATTGCGTTTCTGGTTTTTGCAACTCTCAGATCCATTTTCCCTCCATGAAAATCCATGCCAAATAATAGACAAATTAATTATAACGTAGCTTAAACAACTTGTAAAGAGACTTGTAGCTTTAAATTGCCGAACTTTTATTGCATAATTAAACGAAACGATGAGTCTGTTATCCGGAGGAAACACTATGACAAAAGAAATAAAAAGGAACTTGATCGACGCCGGTGTTGTGGCGGCGGTATTTATTGTCTGCCTTTGCCTCACTGGTATTATGTTCAGGATATATAATCCTATACTCGTGTCTGAATATAAGGCCAGGGTGGAGGAAAGCCGCCAGTCTCTGGCGGGCGGCGCAGAGCTTACGCTGGCAGAGGGTGTGGAGCTTGTGGATGGGGTGAGCAAGGTAT
>CAYFSB010000008.1:1914-2612 GCA_964345655.1 uncultured Oscillospiraceae bacterium | reverse complement strand
GCCGACGGAGTTATTCTGTGCACGGTCAGCGCTCAGGGCTTTGAAAGCCTGATAAGCCTCAGTATCGCTGTCGCGCCGGACGGGACGGTTTCAAACATCGCGGCGCTGTCCCATAACGAGACTCCGGACAAGGGCGGTATGGCCCTGGGTCAGGAATATCTGAGCACATTTATTGGCAGCACATCTGCCGACGGGGTGGACGCCTATACCGGGGCCACCTATACCTCCGAGGCAATAAAAGACTGCATAAATAAAGCAATTATGCAGTATAAAGTGATAAATGGCGAGGCATATGAGGCACCTGCGCACGCCTCCAATGACGAGCTTGTGTCTCAGGCACTCTCCGCCACCATAGGCGACAACTACACGCTCCTGGATGTGGAGCTTGCGGACAAGGTCACGGCGGTGTACGGCTCCGATACGGGCTACGCCTGCCTTGTAGAGGGCGAGGGCTATGACAACGACACCACGGATGCGGTGGGCCCGTCCCCTGTGATCCTGCTTGTGAGCTTTGACAGGGACGCCCTTGTCACGGAGATAAGCGTGATAGAGCAGCACGAGACCCCTGGCTATGGCGAGAACGCATTTAACGAGTACTACCTGAACCTGTATGACGGCTATGGCGACTTCGTATTCAAATACTCCATGCCCGGCCTGCCGGCACAGGTGATCGACAGCCAGAGCAATGCCACCGGCAC
>CAYFSB010000008.1:0-1904 GCA_964345655.1 uncultured Oscillospiraceae bacterium | reverse complement strand
CTGGTCAAGGCGGCTGTGGGGCAGATGAAGCTGTTGACAGCTGCGGGCTGACGGTCAAAATGGCTAAAATCAGGAGGTTTGCCGCCGCGCTGCTTTGCCTGAGTCTCGCCGCAACGCTGGCGGGCTGCGGACAAAGCGACCACAGCACACTTATGGACGACAGGGAACTCACAAAATATGAGGATGTGTTTTATGAGGCCTTCGATGCCACCATAACGATTTCCGCCTACTGTGAGAGCGCGGAACAGTTTGCCGGGCTTTTTGCAGAGGCAAGAAGCGAATTTATCCGCTATCATAAGCTGTATGATATCTATTTTTCCTACAGCGGCATCAACAATATCAAAACCGTAAACGATAACGCGGGCATTGCGCCCGTTGAGGTGCCGGAGGAGATAATAGGGCTGATTCAGTTTGCCGGGGAGATGTATGTGCTGACCGGAGGAAATGTCAATATAGCCTTTGGCAGCGTACTGAAAATATGGCATGACATCCGGGACTATAACAATGCTTCCGGCATGGAAAATAGCTTCCGGATGAGGCCGCGCTCAGGGCGGCGGCGGAGCATTGCAGCATTGACGATGTGATCGTCGACGAGGCGGAAAAGACCGTATACCTGAGAGACCCGGAGATGAGTCTGGATGTTGGCGCTGTGGCAAAGGGCTATGCCACGGAGAAAGTGGCGCAGCTGCTGGAAAAACAGGGCTACGACCATGTCACCATTAATGCCGGGGGAAATGTGCGCACCATTGGGCTGAAGCCCGGCGGAGAAAAGTGGAATATAGCGGTCACGAATCCCGATACATCCTCTGCCCAGGAATTTGTGGATGTGGCCCGGGTGGGAAGCGCTGCCATGGTCACAAGCGGTGTGTACCAGCGGTTTTTTGAATATGAGGGGCGCCGGTATCACCACATAATTGACAAGGACACCCTGATGCCGGAGCAGCGCTATCTGTCCGTCACCATCCTGGCGAAGGACTCCGGCTATGCGGACGCGCTCTCCACCGCCGTGTTCAATATGGACTATGAGAAGGGCCGCGCCTTTGTGGACGGACTGGACGGAGTTGAGGCGCTTTGGGTGCTCAACGACAAATCGGTTCAGGCCACTTCCAGCTTTCACAGCTTTGAGTAATATATTCTCTGAGGATATTTACTAATAATTTTTAGAAAAAGAAAGGAAATGACAAGATGAAAAAGTTTCTGGCAGCACTTCTTGCGGTCATGATGGTTCTCTCTCTCTCTGCGCCTGCGGAACAGAAGCGCCGGCCGCCGCTGAGGGCAAAGAGCTCACAGACGAGGATTATGCGGCATGGGCCACCGAGCACGGCTATGTTCTCAATCCTGAGGAAAACGGCTACATGAAGATGGAAGAGGAACTGGCGACCTCCGCCACCGATAAGAAGTCCGGCGGCGTCAACTTCGGCGCTATCGACTGGAGTGAGGAGCTTCAGATCGCGGCTGTCAAGGAGTGGCTCAAGGGCGGCCCCACCGTTCAGGACCCCAATTTTGCCCAGGACGAGTCCGGCTACAGCTATCGCAATATGCTCCAGATGGCTACCTCCTACAACAATGTCCCCATGAACACCAACCTTGAGCTGGTTCTTGACGCGGACAGCCTCTGCCTGTTGGGCGTCTCCGAGGCCGGTACCGGCAAGACCCTCCAGTTCACCGCAAACCCCGCAGCCTCTATCTCCTGGTGCAAGCAGCTGCGCGAGGCCGATGAAGAGGCCGGTTACAACTACTACGGCTCCTACGGCCTGACCTTCCAGGGCGACGTCAAGCTCTACAGCCCCGCCGACCTTGAGACCGAGGAGGGCCAGAACGCCCTTATCAGCCTCTTCGACAAGGGCTACAGCACCTATGCCCAGGGCTGGCCCGCCTACTACAAGTGCCTTGCCCACGCCACC
>CAYFSB010000007.1:3465-18004 GCA_964345655.1 uncultured Oscillospiraceae bacterium | reverse complement strand
ATATCTGCGAAAACTGCGATAAAGCGGCATTTATGACGGCAGAGATGCTGGCCAGAGCCGCAGGCGTAAGCGAGTCGACAGTGGTACGCTTTGCAACGGAGCTTGGATATGAGGGCTATCCCGGCCTGCGCCGGGCCTTACAGTATGTGCTGCGGGACAGGCTGCTGTTGTCCCGCCAGATATCGGAACCTGACGGCGTCAGCCCAGCGGTGGAGGAATTCAGGAAATCCCTGAACTCATCCTCGGAGGAGATCAAAACAGCGGGCGGAATTCAAAACGAGATGGGCCTTGAGAATATCATATCAGCCGTTTTATCCGCAAAGACTGTGTATATAGCAGGCTATGGGATATATGAGCCAATGGCAGCGTATATGGAGTACTGCTTTTACGCGCTTAAACAAAATGTCTGCCGTGTCTCCGGGCGGATGTATGGCAGACTGCGCGGAATTGACTCCGGAGATGTGCTCATACAGCTCTGCGGAGACATGGCTGAAAGAGACGGTGTGGGTATGGCAAGGCTTGCCAGAGACATGGGCGCTTCGGTGATCTGTTTTTGCACCGGGGAGCAGAGCCCGGTCTTGAAGTATGCGGACTATCGCATGTTTGCCGCAGGCAGCACGGGTCTGACCGGACTTGTGGAGGCTGTTTCGGCGGCAATCGCGGTAAACGCCGGGATAAATATTTCCGCTGTACAGGAAGAGATTAAAACTATCCATATGGAGTATGATACTGATGGCCAGGATTAAGACGGATTTTGTAATTATCGGCGGAGGGGCCGCAGGGCTGATGTGCGCTGCCGCAGCGGCCGAACGCGGCGTCAGGGTCGTGCTGCTGGAACCCAACAGACAGCTTGGCAGGAAACTGCGCCTGACCGGCAAAGGGCGCTGCAATGTGACTAATAACTGTGATGTTAAGACGTTTATGTCTAATATCCCCGGCGACGGCCGCTTTCTCTACAGCGCACTGAGCAGATTTTCACCTGCGGATACCATGGCGTTCTTTGAAAGTCATGGGCTGCCGCTTAAAACTGAACGGGGCAACAGAGTTTTCCCTGTATCGGATAATGCAAACGATGTGGCGGGTACGCTCAGCCGCGTGTGTGAGAGACTTGGTCTGGGTGTGATACATACCACAGCAAAGGAGATACTCATCCGGGATGGGGCCGTGGCGGGAGTGCTGACGGGCGATGGAGCCATTGGCTGCCGTGCGGCGGCCATATGCACAGGCGGCCTGTCCTATCCGCTGACAGGCTCTAACGGAGCAGGGTACGCTCTGGCGCGAAAGCTTGGGCATACTGTGACACAGACAAGGCCCTCTCTTGTGCCCCTTGAGAGCGGGGATGATTACTGTGCCCAGATGCAGGGCTTCGCGCTGAAAAATGTGTGTCTGTCTGCCTATGAGGATGACAGACTCATATATAAAGAGTTGGGCGAGATGCTGTTTACTCATTTCGGCGTCTCCGGCCCGCTGGTACTCTCGGCCAGCGCCCATATGCGGAACATGGGCAGCGCAAGTTACAGGCTGGAGATAGACCTGAAGCCGGGCCTGGATGAAAAAAAGCTGGATGCGAGAATCCTAAGGGATGTTGAGAAATACTCCAACAAGGAGTTTAAAAAATCACTGGGTGAGTTGGCAGGGCGCACAATGATACCTGTACTGGTGAGTCTGTCCGGAATTCCGGAGGACGAGAAGGTGAACGCCATAACCCGTGAGCAGCGCCAAAAGCTGCTACAGCTTTTTAAGGCTTTCCCGGTGCCAATATCCGGTGCGAGACCTATAGACGAGGCTATAGTTACTGCCGGCGGTGTGAGCACGAAGGAGATAAACCCCCGCACGATGGAGTCCAAACTGGTACAGGGACTTTATTTTGCCGGTGAGGTGCTGGATCTGGACGGCTACACAGGAGGCTTTAATCTTCAAATAGCCTGGTCCACCGGCTATGTGGCCGGAAATTCTGTTTTAAAGGATGAAATTCCATGAACGGACACTTCTCAATTGCAATAGACGGTCCCTCCGGCGCAGGAAAAAGCAGCCTTGCCCGCCGCTGTGCGTCAAGGTTTGGATTTATATATGTGGATACCGGCGCAATTTACCGGACAGTGGGCCTTGCGGCCTACAGACTTGGAATTGACCTGAAAGACGAAAAGGCAATTTTGGACTTGCTGCCGCAATTGGATATTCGTATGGGCTACGGAGACAGCGGGGAACAGCGCATGTATCTCAACGGCGAGGACGTGTCGGAGGCGATACGCACACCGGAGATATCCATCTGCGCCTCGGATGTGTCATCACATGCGAAAGTCAGGACTTTCCTGCTGGAGATGCAGCGGCGCATGGCCAGAGAAAACGATGTTATAATGGACGGGCGGGATATAGGCACGGTAGTTTTGCCTGAGGCCCAGCTCAAGATTTTTCTTACAGCCAGTCCGGAGGCCAGAGCAAAGCGCCGCCTGCTGGAGTTGGAGCAAAAAGGCATAAAGTCCGATTTCGCTGAGGTGTTGAGGGATATTCAGTATAGAGACAGCCAGGACAGCGGCCGGAAAGCGGCTCCGCTTAAAGCTGCCGAGGATGCGGTGACAGTGGAGACAAGCGAAATTGAGTTTGAGCAGAGCGTCCTGCTGCTGTGCGGACTTATTGAGAAACGGATGAAAGATGAAGCTTTGGAGGAGGGCAGATGAAAGAGCTGCGCGTGGCTGAGAGCGCCGGGTTTTGCTTTGGAGTCAGGCGCTCGGTCGAGATGGCCGAAGCGCTGCTCGAAAAAGAGGGCGTATGCAGCAGCCTTGGTCAGCTGATCCATAATGAGGATGTAGTTGCCGCTCTGGAAAAACGCGGTCTGAGGGTCATAGATTCTCCCACTGAGCTGAACTCAGGAGATAATGTACTTATACGCGCCCACGGTGTCTCCCGGCAGACCTATGCGGATCTGGAACAGGTTGGGGCAGTTATCACGGATGCCACCTGCCCGAAGGTCAGAGCCATACATAAGATAGTCAGCGGAGCCCAGGCTGAGGGACGCTTTGTGATTATAATAGGTATGCGCCGACACCCGGAGGTAGAGGGAATATGCGGCTGGTGCGGTGAGCACGCAGTGTTTGAAAATGCGGCGGAGCTTGCACAATGGCTGGATGAAAACGAGGCTTTTTGGGAGAAACCCATAACTGTTGTTGTGCAAACCACGCAGACACACAATAATTTTACCGAATGTTGCGATATCATAAAAAAAAGATGTACAAATACAAAAATATCTGATACAATATGTCTTGCTACGTTCACGCGGCAGGAAGAGGCGGCACGCCTCGCCTCCGAATGTGACGCAATGGTTGTCATCGGCGGGAAACACAGTGCAAACAGTCTGCACCTTGCGCAGATATGCGGTGAAAGCTGCCAGAATGTCCAGTTTATCGAGAGAACCGATGAGCTGAGTCTGGACATGCTTAAAGCTCCTGACACCGTTGGCCTCACTGCCGGGGCATCCACCCCTGCGTGGATAATTAAGGAGGTAAGAAACAAAATGAGCGACGAAATCAAAGTTGAAGAATCCGAAGTTGAGAAGGAAAAATCCTTTGATGAAATGCTGGAGGAGACTCTCAAAACTATATATAATGGAGATAAGGTAACCGGGACAGTCGTTGCAATTACCGGTACCGAGATCAGTGTTGACCTCGGCACCAAGTATTCTGGATTTATTCCCACCACCGAGTTTACCGATGACGGCATTAAAGTCGAAGACGCCGTCAAGGTTGGCGACACCATTGAGGCAGTTGTTGTTAGAGTCAACGATGTTGAGGGCACCGCAATGCTCTCCAAGAAACGTCTGGATGCTGCTAAGGTCTGGAACGATGTTGAGGCTGCTGTTGATGACGGCACCATTATGGAAGGCGTTGTCACCGAAGAAAACAAGGGCGGCGTTGTTGTCAGCGTCAAGGGCGTTCGCGTTTTCGTCCCCGCCTCCCAGACTGATCTGCCCAGAGAGGCAGAGCTGTCTCAGCTTCTTAAGAAGACTGTTCGCCTGAAGATCACAGAGGTCAACAAGGCCCGCAAACGGGTCGTCGGTTCCATTCGCCGCGTTGCACAGGCTGAGCGCCGCGAGCGCGCCGAGTCCATCTGGAGTGAGATCGAGGTAGGCAAGAAGTATCACGGCGTTGTGAAGTCGCTCACAAGCTACGGCGCTTTTGTTGACATCGGCGGAATCGACGGAATGGTCCACGTGTCCGAACTGAGCTGGGGACGTATTCATCAGCCCTCCGAGGTCGTGTCTGTCGGTGATGAGATAGACGTATATGTCATCAACTTTGACAGAGATAAGCGCAAGATATCTCTGGGCTATAAAGACCCCACCGGCAATCCCTGGGCACAGTTTACCAGCAAGTATCAGGTGGGCAGCGTGGCCAGCGTTACCGTGGTCAAGCTCATGCCTTTTGGCGCTTTTGCTGAAGTTCTCCCCGGTGTTGACGGCCTTATCCATATAAGCCAGATAGCCAACCGCCGTATCGGAAAGCCTGAGGATGTGCTGACTGTAGGCGATGTGATAGACGCAAAGATCACTGCCATAGACGATGACAAGCACAAGATCTCCCTCTCCATCCGCGCTCTGTCTGAGCCGGCTCCCGCAGCTGTTGAAGAAGAGCCCGATGAGGAGCCCCGTCACCGCGATGACGCGCTGGTATATGAAGTCTCCTCTACAGGCGAGGCTACCGGCATTGCTCCTGAGGAAGAGTAATATAGGCCGCCGTTCCGGCGGTAGTGCAGCTCTGCCTGCTTACAGCTTTGCCATTTTTTCGTTGAGCCAGTTCAGAATGTCCTGGTATACATCCTGCCGGTTTATCTCATTTAGCATTTCATGGCGTCCGCCGGGGTACAGGCGCATAAATACGTCCTTCAGCCCAGCATCACAGAAGGCCTTATATGCCTTTTCTACGCCCTCGCCATAGTCACCGACAGGGTCTTCCGCGCCGGACATAAAGTATATCGGCGGCTCCTTGTTCATTTTGTCTACATTCTTCTGGTTGCTGATGTAGCGGATGCCGCCCATCATATCCCTGTACAGGCTGACCTTCGCCACAAAACCGCACAGCGGGTCATCCATATACTTTTTAACGTTTTCCGGATCCCTGCTGAGCCAGTCAAACGGCGTCACAGGACAGGTGATTTTTTTGTTATATGTGCCGAAGGCCACGTCGTTCAGCATTTTACCGTCACCCTTGGGCCCGTTTATTTTAACTGCGGCGCTGGCCAGAAGATAGCCTGAAAGTACAAGCGCCTTGGCCTGTTGGCCTGTTCCGCTGATGATAGCGGCGTCATACTTGTCGGGATTTTCGATTATGTATGTGCGTGTGAGAAAGCTGCCCATGCTGTGGCCGAAAAATATGTACGGCAGATCAGGGTATTCCTGGTGCATGATATTCCTCAGTCCGTCCATGTCGTCCACAACGCGGTTCCAGCCATCATTCTCGGCAAAAAAGCCCAGCTCCGCCGGTGAGGATATGGATTTACCATGGCCCAGATGGTCGTTGCCAACAGCTACAAAACCATTCTGAGCAAGAAAGCTCATAAAATCGTCATAGCGGTCGATGTACTCGGCAATACCGTGTACTATCTGTATAACAGCGCGGGGCTTAGTGCCCGGAAGGCATTTGCGGGCATGGATGCGGTTTTTATGAGTACTGGAATCGTAATAAAAATCCTGAAAACTTGGCATGGTAATATCCTCCCTTTTATGCTATAGTTTGATCAATGATAAATAAATTTTACACTCGCAAAAACATGAAGTCAATGGATAAAACACGGAGAATGTGAAGAATGAAGATTTATATCAAGTATTTTGAAGAAAACATGCCAAAGATCGAGAGAATTCCCAAAGGCGACTGGATAGATCTACGCGCGGCGGAGGATGTTGAGCTCAAGGCGGGACAGTTCAGGCTTATCAGGCTGGGTGTCGGAATGGTTTTGCCGGAGGGCTATGAGGCCCATGTGGCGCCGCGGAGCAGTACATTTAAGAATTTCGGCATCATCCAGACCAACAGTATGGGCGTCATAGACAACTCATATTGCGGCGAAGAGGACGAGTGGCGTATGCCCGCCTGCGCCCTTAGAGATACGGTCATACACAAGAATGACCGCATATGCCAGTTTCGCATTATGGAAAAGCAGCCTGCCTTTGATCTGGTCGAGGTTGAGAAGCTTAAGGACGAGAGCCGCGGCGGTTTTGGCTCGACCGGAATTGAATAGGCCCTGAACACTATATAAATAAGCACCCGCTGAAGCAATATCGATTCGGCGGGTGCTGTGCTTTTAATTGCGAATATTCGCGGGTTTCAGCCTACGATGTCGCGGGTGTCGCGGGCGATGACCAGTTCCTCGTTTGTGGGGATTACAAAGACCTTTACCTTGGAATCCGCTGTGGAGATCATAATGTCCTCGCCGCGCTTGGAGTTTGCAGCATCGTCTATCTTGACGCCCAGATATCCGAAGTAGGAGGCGATGGCGGCACGGGATGCCTTGCTGTTCTCACCAACGCCGGCAGTGAAGATAATGGCGTCCACGCCGTTCATGGCGGCCACATAGGAGCCGGCTACCTTTGCCACCCAGTAGTGGAACATATCCAGAGCGAGAGCGGCCCTGTCATTGCCCTGGGCAGCAGCAGAGTCCAGATCGCGGAAGTCGGAGGAGACGCCGGAGACACCCAGCACGCCGGACTTCTTATTGAGTATGTTCAGCATTTCATCAATGCTGAAGCCGTATTTGTTCATCAGAAACTGAATAATGCCTGCGTCCAGGTCACCGCAGCGGGTGCCCATGGGAAGACCTACCAGCGGCGTAAAGCCCATGGAAGTGTCCACACATCTGCCGCCGTCAATGGCGCAGACAGAGGAGCCGTTGCCCATATGGCAGGAAATGAGCTTCAGCTCTTCAATGGGCTTGCCCATAAGCTCCGCACAGCGGGAAGACACATACCTGTGGGAGGTGCCGTGAAAACCATAGCGGCGGATACCGTCATTTTTATAATACTCATAGGGTACAGCGTACATATATGCCTTGCCGGGCATGGTCTGATGGAAGGCGGTGTCAAACACGGCCACCATGGGCACATCTCCCATGACTGCCTTGCAGGCGTTGATGCCGGTTATGTTGGCGGGGTTATGCAGGGGGGCAAAGGGAGTGCACTCCTCGATAGCTGCCATGACGGAGCCGTCTATCAATACGGAGCTTGCAAACTTCTCACCGCCGTGAACCACACGATGACCGACCGCGTCTATCTCCTTCATGGAGGTGACCACGCCGTACTGGGCGCTGGTGAGCTTGTCTATTACTGCGGCAATGGCCTCGGAATGGGTGGGAAGAGAAATGTCCTCATCAAATACGGGCTTACCGCCTACCAGAGGACTGTGCTTCAGATGCCCGTCTATGCCAATTCGCTCACAAAGTCCCTTGGCCATGACCTTTTCGGTCTCCATATCTATAAGCTGATACTTGAGAGATGAGCTGCCGGCGTTGATGACAAGAATTTTCATTAATAAAGTTCCTTTCTATTGTAAATGCGCTGAAAATTAAGTAAAATACATACAAGGTCTATTTTAATACAAATAACTGAAAAGGCAAGCATTTTTTGTAATATGAGGTGCAGCTATGAGCATAATCGGTGTAGTGTGCGAATATAATCCATTTCATAACGGCCATGAGTACCACCTGATGATGAGCCGCCGCCAGCTTGAGAAAGACACGCCGGTGATCTGCGTCATGTCGGGAGACTTTGTCCAGCGCGGCGAGGCGGCGGTATATTCCAAATCTGCCAGAGCCGAGGCCGCCTGCCGCTGCGGGGCGGATCTGGTGATAGAACTGCCGCTGCCCTGGTCGCTTGCCTCTGCCGAGGGCTTTGCCAGAGGCGCGGTGGGCTTGCTGGGCAGGCTGGGAGTGACTCATCTGAGCTTTGGCAGTGAGGCCGGAGAGCTTGAACCTCTGGATGCCATTGCGAAGGAGCTTCTTGACCCGGCGCTGACCATGGAGATAAAGCAGACCATGTATGACGACGCGAGCCTGTCCTTTGCCGCCGCCCGGCAGATAGCGGTGGAAAGGCGTCTTGGTGAACCGGCACAGCAGCTTGAGCTGCCAAACAATATTCTTGCTGTTGAATATCTTAAGGCCATATATGACCTGAGACTTGACATTGTTCCGATGACAGTCCAGCGCTTTGGCAGCGGCCATGATCTGGCAGGGGGGAGCGGCCCCAAATCAGCTGCGGAGCTGAGAAATATGCTGTCAAACGGCAGAAGTGTAGGAGAGTATATGCCCCGCGCCGCCGCAGATGTATACAGGCGTGAGCGGGAGCTGGGCCGGGAGATAGTTGACAGAGCGGAGCTTGAGCTTGCCATGCTGTCAAGGCTCAGAATGTTTGATGAGAGATATTATAACAGTCTGCCTGATGCCGCTGACGGCCTGGGCAACAGACTGTGCAGAGCCGCCCATGAGGAGCCGACCCTGGACGCGGTTTTGGCCGCGGCTAAGACCAAGCGCTTTGCCCTGTCAAGGATCCGGCGTATGTGCGCCTGCGCCTGCCTGGGAGTAAAAGCCGGTATGAGCGATGAGATCCTTCCATATGCCAGAGTACTGGCCGCGAACACAAAAGGCTGTGAACTGCTGAGAGAAATCACAAAAAATGGCAGTATACCCATTGTCACAAAACCGGCCTCCGTGAAGGAACTGTCCCCGGAATGCGTATCGCTGTTCGCCATGGGCGCATCTGCCCATGACTTCTATGTGCTGAGCTATGCGGCGGCGGAAGAGAGAAAAGGCGGCGGAGACTGGAGAACAGGCCCGATTATTGTGAATAATTGATAAAAACGGGCAATATTGGATTTAATTTTTAGTCATAAAGCGACATTGCAATTTATCGAGTGATAGTGCATAATTTATGTATCGCCAGAGGAAAACATGTGTCCTTGAAATACGGACATATTGCCGGATGGCAATAATATAGGGAGGAAAGAAAATGAAAAAGGTTTTAGCACTGATTCTTGCACTGGTTATGGTTTTTGCGCTTTGCGCCTGTGGACAGACAGCAGCTCCCGCTGCATCCGACAGCGCGGCTTCTGACGCATCCGGTGCAAATCCCGTTGTAAAAATAGGCGTTTTTGAGCCTGCCAGCGGCGACTCTGCTTCCGGCGGCAAGAAAGAGATGCTGGGAATGCAGTATGCAAATGCCGAGACACCCACAGTTGATGTGGCCGGCGTGACATATGATGTTCAGCTTGTCTTTGCGGACAACGGCTCCAGCACCGACAAGGCCCCCTCCGCCGCATCTCAGCTGGTCAGCGAGGGCGTGTCTCTGGTTCTCGGCTCTTATGGCTCCGGCATCTCCATGGCCGGCGGCCCCAAGTTTGAAGAGGCCAACATGGCTGCCATCGGCGTGACCTGCACCAACCCCAACGTCACCGCGGGCAACGACTATTACTTCCGCATCTGCTTTCTGGATAATTTCCAGGCTGATGTCCTTGCAAACTTTGCAATGGATAAGTTTGAGGCAAAGGTTGCCTACTGCCTTGGCGAGAACGGCAACGAGTATGACCAGGGCCTGATAGCTTTCTTCACCCAGGTGTTTGAGGCAGCCGGCGGCAAGGTCATTGCAGACTCTTTCCCCACCAATAACTCCGACTTCAACTCTTATCTTAACAAGGCCAAGAGCGAGGGCGCAGACGTTATCTTTACTCCCGTCTCCATAGCTTATGCCACACAGATCATCCAGCAGGCCTCCTCTCTGGGTATTGAGGCTCCTATTCTGGGCTCTGATACTCTGGATGACAACATGGTTCTTGCTGCCGTAAAGGGCACCAACATCCAGCTTTATGTATCCACCTTCTATCAGGAGGGCGGCTCCGCTGCCTTTGATGAAGGCATAAAGAATTACATAAACACCAATTCCGAAGCTCTTGACGCAAACGGCGGCAACGACACTATCGCCGCTGTATCTGCAATGGGTTATGATGCCTACTATGTGGCGCTGGAGGCCATAAAGGCTGCCGGTTCCGTTGACCCCGCCGCAATCAAGGCTGTTCTGCCCAGTGTCACCTATGTGGGTGTTTCCGGTGCGATCGCGTTTGACGCTCAGGGCGACGCAGTGCGTGACACAGCCTATATCAAGACCTCCGACAATGCCAACGGTGTTTGGAAGCTGGAGACCGTTCAGACCGGCTCAGCCTCCTGATAATTGGCTTATAAAAAATATTCCAGCATATTTGGCGGGGGCTTTCGCCCCCGCCAAATGGTGTCTGAAACAGAAATAACGGCGCCGCACTCAGGCCGTATCCTAAACCCGTGAAAGGGGAGAAACCCTCTTGGAATATACTATTTCAGTTCTGCTGTCCGGCATTTCGGTCGGCGGACAATATGCGCTCATAGCCATTGGATATACGATGGTCTATGGCATCCTGCGGCTTATAAACTTTGCCCACGGTGACGTGTTTATGGTCGCCGGACTTATGGGTATTTACTTTTCCGCCACCATGCCGCTGTACATTGCGCTGCCGCTGGTGCTTGTGATGACGGTGGTGCTGGGCTTTGTGATAGAGCGGCTTGCCTATAAGCCTCTGCGCAGCGCCCCGCGTATGAGCGTTATGATCTCCGCCATAGGTGTGAGCTATCTGCTGCAGAATACAGCCACCTACATAACAGGCGGACAGCCCATGACTTATCCCGCCATCCCCGGTCTTACCAACACAATAACCATAGCCGGAACTCCCACAAAATGGGTCGTTCTGCTGACGCCCGTGCTGGTTGTCGTCCTCGTCATTGCGCTTACGCAGCTTATTAACCATACCAAAATAGGAATGGCCATGCGCGTAGCGTCCAAGGATTTTGAAACCTCCCAGCTTATGGGCATCAAAATAAATAATGTAATATCCGTCACCTTTATCATTGGCTCAGCGCTGGCGGCAATAGGCTCGATGCTGTATTTTATAAACTATCCCGCCGTCACGCCGACAGCCGGCGCACTGCCGGGACTGAAAGCATTCGTGGCCGCCGTGTTCGGCGGTATAGGGTCTATTCCCGGCGCGGTAATTGGTGCGTTTATAATCGGTATCTGTGAGAACATAATTAAAAGCACGGACTACACCGTGTTTTCCGATGCCTTCACCTTTGCTCTGCTGATAATTATTCTGGTGTTCAAGCCCACAGGATTGTTCGGCGAGAAGGCCACAGACAAGGTCTGAGGGGGGCATCGAAATGATAAAAGAAAAAAGAAACAAAAAAGTAACCCTCATCTCCTTTGCCTGCTGTGCAGGGCTGCTTTTGCTGGTGATACTCCTGGAAAATCTGAGTCTGATTTTACCGGGTGTTCCCAAGATCCTGCTGCCCACAAGCCAGCTTTTCACGGTGCTGAAGAAGGGCGCGGTCTACTCTCTGGTGGCTGTATCCATGAACCTGCTCAACGGCTTTACAGGGCTGTTTTCTCTGGGCCAGGCCGGATTTATGCTGCTGGGTGCCTATACATACGCGATTTTGTCTGTGCCGGTGGCTGAAAAAGACGCGGTATATTATCTTTTCGGCGGTTCCGCAATTAAATTCTCGCTTCAGGATATGTTCAGCGGGATTTTCGGCACAACAGGCTTTGGCGGAGCGGTGAGCATGGTTTTGGGTGTGCTTTTGGCGCTTATTCTGGCCGGATGTGTGGCGGCCCTATTTGCTTATCTGATCGGTCTGCCGGTGCTTCGGCTGAAAAGCGACTATCTGGCGATCGCCACGCTGGGCTTTGCCGAGATAATCCGCGCCATTTTCCAGTGGCAGAAGCTTGGCCCTGTCACAAACGGCGCCAATATGATAAAGAATTTCCCCACATTCTCCAGCTTCAACATTAAAGTTGGCGGTAAGGTGGTATTCTACCTTTCCACGTTTTTCCCCATCTTGATTGCGATGCTGTGCATCATTGTGATAGTGCTGCTTGTGAACTCCACCTATGGCCGCGCATTCAAGGCCATTCGGGATGATGAGGTCTCTGCCGAGGCCATGGGCATAAATCTGGCAAAGCACAAGATGCTCTCTTTCTGCTCCTCGTCATTTTTCGCCGGTGTAGGCGGTGCGCTTTTTGCGATGTATGTGTCCAACGCGCAGGCCAAGGTGTTCACCGCCACAATGACCTATGAGATTTTGCTTATTGTGGTCATTGGCGGCATCGGCTCCATCTCCGGCTCCTGCATAGCCACATTTTTGTATGTGGCCTGCTCTGAGTGGTGGCTGCGCTTTCTGGATTCGGAGACCTATATTGGCTCGTTCAAGCTGCCTCTGCTGCGCAACGGTTTTCGCATGGTGGTATTCTCACTGGTCATCATGGTGGTGGTGCTCTTCTTCCGCAAGGGCATAATGGGGGACAGAGAGCTGCCGGATCTATTCAGAAAACGGCCAAAGGCCTCTGAGAAGGAGGCGGTAAAATGAGCGATAAGGAAAAGAGAAACATCCTGAGCGTGGAAAACGTCACCATGCAGTTTGGCGGCGTGGTGGCCGTAGACGATTTGAGCCTTGAAGTAAACCAGGGCGAGATCGTGGCCATTATCGGGCCAAACGGTGCGGGCAAGACCACAGCTTTTAACGTGATTACCGGCGTCTATGCGCCCACCAACGGCCGCGTATTTTTCGACGGAAAATGTGTTGTGGAAAACTACCCCCGCGGTAAGATGAAGAAGCAGTACAAGGGTCAGCACGCAGGTGATTATACAGGTACCGTGGAGCCGACTCCCGACCAGCTGACAAAGCTTGGTATGGCCCGCACCTTCCAGAATATTCGGTTGTGGAAGAGCATGACGGTGTTTGAAAATGTGCTTGTGGCAAAACACATGAAGCGCAGCAGCAATATGCTCTCTGCCGCCTTCCGGGTGAACGCGGATGAAGAGCGGCGCCAGCGGGAGGAAGTCACAGAGCTGCTGAAAGTAGTAGGCCTGGAGGAGCTTTCCGGTGAGCTTGCCACATCGCTTCCATACGGAAAGCAGCGGCGTCTTGAGATTGCCCGCGCTCTGGCAACAGAGCCGGAGCTTCTGCTGCTGGATGAGCCGGCGGCAGGCATGAACCCTCAGGAGACTCAGGAGCTCACAAAGTTTATCGGGGAAATACGGGACAATTTCAATGTGACCATTCTGCTTATCGAGCACCATATGGATCTTGTAATGGATATCTCCGACAGAATATATGTTCTGGATTTCGGCAAGCTCATCGCCAAAGGCAGCCCGGATGAGGTGCAGAATAACGAGCGTGTCATAAAAGCGTATCTGGGGGTGGCCGACGATGCTGACAATTAAAGACCTGCATGTATCCTATGGGGGAATAAAGGCCCTGCGCGGAATAGATCTTCAGGTTCCGGACGGTAAGATCGTGACCCTGATAGGTGCAAACGGGGCCGGAAAATCTACTACGCTGCGCGCCATTTCAGGTCTGGTAAAGGCCGACAGCGGCTCTGTCAAGTACAATGATACGGAGCTTTTGGGTCTGCCCATATATAAAATTCTGGAGCTGGGCATAGCCATGGTCCCGGAGGGGCGCAGGGTGTTCACCAATCTCACGGTGAATGAGAACCTGCTTGTAGGGGCATATCTGCGCAAGGACAAGGACGAAATAGAGAAGGATCTGGAGTGGGTCTACTCGCTGTTTCCAAGGCTTCAGGAGCGGGAATGGCAGCTTGCGGGCACACTTTCCGGCGGAGAACAGCAGATGCTGGCCGTGGGCAGAGCGCTTATGAGCCGGCCAAAGCTCATGATGATGGATGAACCTTCACTGGGCCTTGCCCCGCTGGTGGTAAAGGGCATATTTGACATCATCCGCGAGATAAACAAACAGGGTGTAACGGTTTTGCTTATTGAGCAGAACGCGAATATGGCCCTGAAAACCGCCGACTTTGGCTATGTTTTGGAGACCGGCAACATAAGTATCTCAGGAACGGGAGCTGAACTTCTGGCAAACGAGGCTGTAAAAAGCGCCTATCTTGGAAAGTAAAGTACACATATTCATGAAAACCGACGCTGTTTGGCGTCGGTTTTCTGTTTACAGAAACGGGTAAATGTGGTAAAATCCTCTGACGGGTACATGTGATTTGAGACAAAATGGAGATAAACATGTTTGACAGGCTTAAGCTGCTGAAAAATCAATATGAAGAGCTGCAAAGGCGTATGCAGGAGCCGGAGACCTACTCAGACCCCGCGCTCTACGCCAGATGTGACCGGGAATCCAGAGAGCTGGAGCCGGTTGTAACGGCGTACTGCGCCTATGAAAAGGCCATTGATGACATGGACGCCGCGCAGGAGCTGATGTCTGACGCGGAAATGCGGGAGCTTGCACAGGAGGAATATCAGGCTGCGAAAAGCGAGAGAGACAGACTGAAAAAGGAGATAAGGGTCCTTCTGCTGCCCAAAGACCCCAATGACAGCAAGAATGTGATAATGGAGATCCGCGGCGGAGTAGGCGGAGAAGAGGGTATGCTGTTTGCGGCGGACCTTTTCAGAATGTATTCCATGTATGCCGAGTCAAAGGGCTGGAAAATTGATGTGGCAAATGTTAACGAGAC
>CAYFSB010000007.1:0-3455 GCA_964345655.1 uncultured Oscillospiraceae bacterium | reverse complement strand
GAGGGCGCATATTCCAGGCTTAAGTTTGAGGCGGGAGGGCACCGCGTACAGCGCGTTCCGGTGACTGAGTCCGGCGGGAGGATACACACCTCTGCGGCTACGGTAGCGGTGCTGCCGGAGATAGGCGATGTGGAATTCAAGCTTGATACAAACGATTTAAAAATAGATACCTACCGCTCATCCGGCGCGGGAGGACAGCACGTCAACAAGACAGAGAGCGCTATACGGATAACTCATCTGCCAACAGGGCTTGTGGTGGAGTGTCAGGATGAGCGCAGCCAGTATAAAAACAAGGACAGAGCCATGCAGATCCTCCGCTCAAAGCTTTATGAGGCCGAGCAGGCAAAGCAGCACGCGGCGGTGGCAGCCGAGCGCAAGAGCCAGATAGGCTACGGAGACAGAAGCGAGCGTATACGCACCTATAATTTTCCCCAGAACCGGGTCACTGACCACAGGCTTGCGGGAGATAATAAAAATTTCAATATATCCGGCATAATCAACGGAAACCTTGACGAGCTTATCGACGCCCTTGTGACCGCAGATCAGGCCGAAAAACTGGGTATGCAGTCGGAGGAATAGATGAAGACCGAGATATTTAAAGATGAGCTTCAGGGCGCGGCTGAACTTCTGCGCAGGGGAGAGCTTGTGGCCGTGCCAACGGAGACGGTGTATGGCCTCGCCGGAAACGGCCTTGATGAAAAAGCCGTAAGGGAGATATACGAGGTCAAGGGCCGACCCGCCGTAAAGCCGCTGGCGCTGATGGTGCCTGACGCGGCGCAGATGGAAAAATACTGCGACGATGTGCCGGAAGGCGCCAAGGCCCTTGCAAGGCGTTTTTGGCCCGGCCCGCTGACGATAGTTATGAAGGCAAAGCCTATTGTGCCGGAGATAGTCAGGGCGGGGGGAAGCAGCGTTGGGCTGCGCTGTCCGGATCATGAGATGACACTTGAGACACTGCGCCTTGCGGGCGTGCCTTTTGCTGCGCCCTCTGCCAATCCCTCAGGGGCACCGAGCCCCAAAAACGCAGCGGAAGTGCTGAACTATTTTGACGGGGAAATAGCCGGCGTCATAGACGGGGGAGACTGCGGCATAGGCACCGAGTCTACGCTTATTGACATGAGCGTGAAGCCTTATAAAATTCTCCGCCGGGGCGCTCTGCCTGAGGAAGAGATAGCGGATGCGCTGGCCGATAAAATGACGCTTATTGGAATTACCGGCGGCACCGGCTGCGGTAAGACCACGGCTCTGGAGGAGCTGGAGAAATATGGCGCGCTGATCATCGACTGCGACAGGGTGTATCATGAGCTGCTCATAAACAGCGCGGAACTGAAGCAGGAGCTGAGGGAGATTTTTCCTGACGCCGTATCTGAAAGGGAGGTTGATACCAAGGCGCTTGGCGCACTGGTGTTTAAAGACCCGGAGGCACTGGAAAAGCTAAATGCCGTAAGCCACAGGCATATCCATATTGCGGTGCAAAGTCTTATGCGGGACTGGGCAATGAGGGGCGGCAGGCTTGTTGCGATCGACGCCATTGAGCTGATAGGCAGCGGCCTTTCAAAGCGCTGTGCCTTTACAGTGGGCGTGACGGCAGACCGGGAGACGCGGGCACGGCGCATTATGGACAGGGACGGCATCAGCCGGGAATACGCGCTGCTGCGGATAGACGCCCAACATACTGATGAGTATTTTGAACAAAACTGCACTTATGTGCTTAAAAATAATTCAAACAAGGAAGAGTTTATCAAGAGCTTTGACAAATTGCTGAAAGGGGTTTTAAAAAATGGATGAACTTAGAAGCAAGCTCTTTTATGAGCAGAAAAACGGATATGACCTTATCGACACCAAGGAGCGTCTCGCTGTGGAGGACTATAGCAGAGATTACATGGAGTTTCTGAACAATTCCCGCACGGAACGTGAAGCGGTGGAAAATGCCATAGCTATTGCCATCGACAGAGGCTTCTGCGAGTACAGGCCCGGCATGGAGCTGAAAAGCGGCATGAAGATCTACAGGAACAACCGCGGCAAGGCTCTTATGCTTGCAGTGATAGGCAAAAAGGGGCTTGAGCAGGGCGCGGTTATAGCCGGTGCCCATGTGGATGCGCCGCGGCTGGACCTCAAACAGGTGACCATGTACGAGTCGGATGAGATGTGCTATTTCAAGACCCACTATTACGGCGGGATAAAGAAATATCAATGGGTCACCATTCCGCTTGAGCTGCACGGCGTTGTGGCGCTGAAAAACGGCGAGCTTGTGGATGTGACCATAGGGCGTGACCCGGCTGAGCCGAAATTTGTAATCACAGACCTGCTGCCTCATCTGGCAGCGGATCAGATGAAGAAGACCATGGCCGAGGGCATTACCGGCGAGGGACTCAATATCCTTATAGGCAGTACCCCCTATGCCGACGATGGCAAGGACAGGGTAAAGCTTGCGGTGATGAGCCTTCTGAACGATATGTACGGCATTACCGAGGAAGACTTCCTCTCGGCAGAGCTTACTGCCGTCCCCGCTTTTGATGTGTGCGAAATAGGCCTTGACAGATCCCTTATAGGCGGCTACGGGCATGATGACAGGGTCTGCGCCTATGCGGAGTTGAAAGCCATATTCGATGTAAAAGAGCCGGAGAAGACCTGCGTGTGCATCCTGGCCGACAAGGAGGAGATCGGCTCCGACGGTGTATCCGGTATGCAGAGCGCGGCGTTCGACTGCTTTATGGAGGATCTTTGCGCTGCCCAGGGCGTAGAGCTGCGCCGCTGCTACGAAAACAGCTTCTGTCTCTCCGCCGATGTTTGCAACGCCTATGACCCGCTCTACCCGGATGTATCTGAAAAACGCAGCGACTCCAAAATAAACTACGGTATGGGCATCTGCAAATTTACCGGCGCCCGCGGCAAATCCGGTACCAGTGACGCCTCTGCAGAGATCGTGGCGTACCTGCGCCGCCTTTTTGCCGATAACGGCGTGGTGTGGCAGATGGCTGAGCTTGGTAAGGTAGACCAGGGCGGCGGCGGAACCATAGCAAAATATATGGCAAACCGCAATATAGACACTATTGATGCCGGCGTTCCGGTACTCAGCATGCATGCTCCCTTTGAAGTGGTGGCAAAATTCGACTGCTACATGACATATAAGGGTGTTCTCAGCGCCTATCGGGCAAAATAATAATTCAACAATACCGGCGCCACCCAGCTCACAGTTGGGTCGGCGCCGGTTTTTTAATCTTTCATGTGGGCAGAATACAGACGAGGTGAAAACATGGAAGAAATCAAGGAACTGGGTTCCAGCAAATCGGGTACCATCCACTGCCTGACTATTGTGGGGCAGATAGAGGGGCACCAGCTTTTGCCGGATGACGCGAAGACCACGAAATACGAGCATGTTCTGCCGCTGATAGCGGCTATCGAGGAGTCCCCGGAGATCGAGGGACTGCTCATCCTTTTGAATACTATGGGGG